>NZ_JAALDN010000437.1 GCF_014144855.1 Dietzia maris
GGCTGTGGCCCGGGCGTGCGGCTGTGGCCCCGGGCGTGCGGCTGGGGTCGCAGCGGGCAGGCGCGTGTGCGGATGCCGGGGGCGGCGGGGAGGGTGGGGCCACGAGGGAAGGAAACGGCGGAGGGGCCGCATTCTCCGTCTGTGGAGAATGCGGCCCCGGCCGGTGCTGCGAGGCGACGTCGGAACGACGCGCGCCGGCGTGGTGGCTACCCGGTGGTCAGCGCGCGAACAGCAGGGCGCGCTTGACCTCCTGGATCGCCTGGGTCACCTGGATGCCACGGGGGCACGCGTCGGTGCAGTTGAAGGTGGTGCGGCAGCGCCACACGCCCTCGGCGTCGTTGAGGATCTCGAGCCGCTCGGCGGCGCCCTCGTCACGCGAATCGAAGATGAACCGGTGCGCGTTGACGATCGCCGCCGGCCCGAAGTACGACCCGTCGGCCCAGAACACGGGGCAGGAGGTCGTGCAGCAGGCGCAGAGGATGCACTTGGTGGTGTCGTCGAAACGGGCGCGGTCCGTCGGCGACTGGATGCGCTCGGCGGTCGGCTGGTTGCCGGAGGTGATGAGGTACGGCATCACGTCACGGAACGACTTGAAGAACGGCTCCATGTCGACGTACAGGTCCTTCTCCACCGGCAGCCCGCGGATCGGGGCGACCGTGATGGTGATGGACTTGCCGTCCTTGGGCAGCATGTCCTTCATGAGGACCTTGCACGCCAGTCGGTTGACGCCGTTGATCAGCATGGCGTCCGAGCCGCAGACGCCGTGCGCGCACGAGCGACGGAACGCGAGCGAGCCGTCGATGTAGTTCTTGACGTACATCAGCAGGTTGAGCAGACGGTCGGACGGCAGTGCCGGGACCTCGTACTCCTTCCAGCCGGCCGAGTCCGGATCCTCCGGGTTGAACCGGGCGATTTTCAGCGTGACCATGGTCGAGCCGGGCGGCACCGGACGGTTGGCGCCGGGGTCCTTGCCGTCGTTGGCCTTGGTGGTGTCGACTGCGGTGCTCATCAGTACTTACGCTCCATCGGCTCGTAGCGGGTCTGCACAACCGGCTTCCAATCCAGCCGGATGTCGGAGAGCAGGTCGAGACCGCCCTCCTTGAACGCCATCGTGTGTTTCATGTACGTGGCGTCGTCGCGGTCCGGGAAGTCCTCGCGGGAGTGACCGCCGCGTGACTCCTTGCGGTTGAGGGCACAGACGACCGTGACCTCCGCCAGCTCCAGCAGGAAGCCCAGTTCGACGGCCTCCAAGAGCTCGGTGTTGAAGCGCTTGCCCTTGTCCGAGACGGTGACGTCGGCGTAGCGGGCCTTGAGGGCGCGGAGCTCGTCACGGGCCTCGGTGAGCGACTGCTCGGTGCGGAAGACCGACGCCTTGTCGTCCATCATGGCCTGCATCTCGCTGCGGATGTCCGCGGCGTTCTCGCTGCCGTGCGGGGCGAGCATGCGCTCCATCCAGTCACGGACCATCTGCTCGGGCTCGGCGGGCAGCTCGACGAAGTCATGGCCCGCGGCGTACTCGGCGGCGGCGATGCCGGCGCGGCGGCCGAACACGTTGATGTCCAGCAGCGAGTTGGTGCCCAGACGGTTGGAGCCGTGAACGGACACGCAGGCGCACTCGCCCGCGGCGTAGAGGCCGGGAACGACGTCCTCGGAGTTGCGCAGCACCTCGCCCTGCACGTTGGTCGGGATACCGCCCATGACGTAGTGGCAGGTGGGGAAGACCGGCACGAGCTCGGTCACCGGGTCCACACCGAGGTAGGTGCGCGAGAACTCGGTGATGTCGGGCAGCTTCTCCTCCAGCACGTCGGCACCGAGGTGGGTCACGTCGATGTAGACGTAGTCCTTCTCGGGGCCGGCGCCGCGGCCCTCGCGGACCTCCAGGACCATCGAGCGGGCGACGATGTCACGGGGCGCGAGGTCCTTGATGGTGGGGGCGTAGCGCTCCATGAAGCGCTCACCGTCCGCGTTGCGCAGGATGCCGCCCTCACCGCGGACGGCCTCGGAGATGAGGATGCCCAGGCCGGCGAGGCCGGTCGGGTGGAACTGGTGGAACTCCATGTCCTCCAGCGGCAGGCCCTTGCGGAACACCACGGCCATGCCGTCACCGGTGAGGGTGTGGGCGTTCGAGGTGGTCTTGTACATGCGGCCCGAGCCACCCGTGGCGAAGACGGTGGCCTTGGAGTGGAACACGTGCAGGTCGCCGGAGGCGAGCTCGTAGGCGACGCAGCCGGTGGCGACGGGACCCTCGGGGGTCTCGGTGAGACACAGGTCCAGCACGTAGAACTCGTTGAAGAACTCCACGTTGTGCTTGACGCAGTTCTGGTAGAGCGTCTGTAGGATCATGTGACCGGTGCGGTCGGCCGCGTAGCAGGCGCGACGCACGGGCGCCTTGCCGTGGTCACGGGTGTGGCCGCCGAAGCGCCGCTGGTCGATCTTGCCCTCGGGCGTGCGATTGAACGGCAGGCCCATGTTCTCCAGGTCGATGACGGCGGTGATGGCCTCCTTGGCCATGATCTCCGCGGCGTCCTGGTCGACGAGGTAGTCGCCGCCCTTGACCGTGTCGAACGTGTGCCACTCCCAGTTGTCCTCCTCGACGTTCGCGAGGGCGGCGCACATGCCGCCCTGGGCGGCGCCGGTGTGGGAGCGGGTGGGGTAGAGCTTGGTGAGGACCGCGGTGCGGGTACGCGGGCCCGACTCGATGGCCGCGCGCATACCTGCGCCGCCGGCGCCGACGATCACGACGTCGTACTGATGCTGGTGGACCTGACGATCGGTCATGGGTTACTCAGTGCTCGCTTTCGGAAAGGTGAAGTCCGCAGACGAAGACGGCCGCGGTCAGAGGTCGTAGGCGAGGCCGAAGATGGCGTAGGTGCCCAGGACGAGGACGAGGCCGGTGGCGACGAACAGGATCGAGTTGAGCCAGAACCGGGTCGAGTCTTTGCGCGAGTAGTCCGCGATGACGGTGCGGACACCGTTGCCGCCGTGGAGCATGGCCAGCCAGAGCATGAGGAGATCCCACACGGCCCAGAACGGGCTCTGCCAGCGATCCGCCACGTACGCCCAGTCGATGCGGTGGACGCCCTCGTCGATCATCAGACCGACGGTGAGGTGACCGATCGTGAGGATGACCAGCGCGACGCCCGAGTAGCGCATGAAGATCCACGCCGAGCGTTCGAAGTTGCCGCGCGAGCGCAGGCGGGGCGAGCGCGGCTGCGCCAGGGAGGCCGGCCGGTCGTAGGACGTCTGGAGAACAGGTGCGTCTGCCATGGTGATCGTTCCCCTTAGAGGTGCTGGAAGAGAAGGAAGAGGAGGCGGGCGGTGGCCGCGGCGAACACCACGACCCAGATCGCCAGGACGGCCCACAGCATCTGGCGCTGGTACTTGGCGCCCTTCGACCAGAAGTCGATGAGGACGATCCGGAGACCGTTGAGCGCGTGGAAGAGCACGAGCGCGACCAGACCAATCTCCATGAGGCCGACGATCGGGGTCTTGTACGTGTCGATGACCGCGTTGTAACTCTCCGGGCTCACCGTGACGAGCGCGGTGTCGAGCACGTGGACGAAGAGGAAGAAGAAGATCGCGACGCCCGAGATGCGGTGCGCGACCCAGGACCACATCCCCGGGTCACCCTTGTAGAGGTTGAGCTTCTTTGTGGGGGCCGGACGCGCCGGCGCCTGCGCAGTACTCATGGGCTTGTCGTGCCTCCGAATCGTCTGGGCCTGATGCCATCGGCGCGCGTTCCGGCCCGAGAGCACAGCGGGCGCCTACTAGGACTTTAGACCTGAGATCTGACTAGGCGAAAGCAGGGTGGGTACCGTGGACCGAGCGGGTTCTCCCAGTGAGGGAAGCCTAAAAGATGTTACCGAGGGGTAAGCCAGGTGTCCCAGGACGAAACCGCAGCACAACACAACGCGATCGTCGCCGGCCTCGCCGACGCCGCCCTCGCCGCCGCACGGGGTGCCTACCGTCCGTACTCCGGGCTGGGGGTGGGGGCCGCCGCGCTGGCCGTCGGCCCGGACGCGGATCCGCCCGCCGGCGACCCCGACGGGCGGGTGCGGATGGTCGTCGGGTGCAACGTCGAGAACGCCTCCTACGGCCTGACCCTGTGCGCCGAGTGCTCGCTCGTCTCCGACCTCTACCGCACCGGGGGTGGGAGACTGCTCGAGCT
Organism: Dietzia maris; assembly: GCF_014144855.1. Lineage (GTDB taxonomy): Bacteria > Actinomycetota > Actinomycetes > Mycobacteriales > Mycobacteriaceae > Dietzia > Dietzia kunjamensis. Next base: position 4,169 of record NZ_JAALDN010000437.1, read on the forward strand.
CGTCGTCGTCTCCAACACCGGGGACCCCCTCGCGCCGTGCGGGCGCTGCCGACAACTCCTGCACGAACACGGCGGCCCCGGGCTGCTGGTCCACACCGCGCGAGGCGCGGTGCCCCTCGCCGAGCTCCTCCCGGACGCCTTCGGACCGGGGGACCTGCGGTGAGTGGATCTGGTGTGAGCGCGCGACACGACGCCGTGCGGATCATCGAGGCGAAGAGGGACGGGCGGGAGCTCGACGACGACGAGATCGACTGGATCGTCGACGGGTTCACCCGCGGGGTCGTCGCGCCCGAGCAGATGTCCGCGCTCGCGATGGCGATCTACTTCCGTGGGATGACCGAGCGGGAGATCTCCCGGTGGACCACGGCGATGGTGGGCTCCGGAACCCGGATGGACCTGTCCGGCCTGACCCGCGGCGGCAGGGTGGTGCCCACCGTCGACAAGCACTCCACCGGCGGCGTGGGCGACGCGATCACCCTCGTCCTGACACCGCTGTTGGCGACGTGGGACGTGGCGGTGCCACAACTGTCGGGCCGGGGGCTCGGCCACACCGGCGGCACGCTCGACAAACTCGAGTCGATCCCCGGGTGGCGCGCGGACCTCGACGCCGACGAGATGCGGGCCGTCCTGACGCGGACCGGGGCCGTGATCTGCGCCGCCGGGGCGGACCTCGCCCCCGCCGACCGGGCCCTCTACGCGCTGCGGGACGTCACCGGCACCGTCCCGTCCATCCCGATGATCGCGGCGTCCATCATGAGCAAGAAGATCGCCGAGGGCACCGGTGCGCTGGTGCTGGACGTGAAGTTCGGTTCCGGCGCGTTCCTGGCCGACCCCGCCGACGCCGCCGAGTTGGCGCGGATGATGGTCGGGATCGGCGCCGCCGCCGGTGTGCGGACCAGCGCCCTGGTGACCGCCAACCACACGCCCCTCGGTCGCGCCGTGGGCAACGCGCTCGAGGTGGCCGAGGCGCGGGAGATCCTCGCCGGCGGGGGGCCGGCCGACATGGTCGACCTGACCTGCGCGCTGGCGCTCGAGGCGCTCGCCGCGGTGGGGATCCCGGACGCCGACCCGCGTGCCCG
>NZ_JAALDN010000438.1 GCF_014144855.1 Dietzia maris
GCGGCACAGGCCAGGGTCGCCCCCGCCCGGCGGGCCAGCGGCGCGGACACCGGCAGCGACATGGCCAGGTCGGCGGCGAGCAGACGCAGGGCGCGTCCGGCGTGGTCGTGGACGGCGACGGTGGTCATCATCCCGTCGAGCGGAAGGACGCCGGCATGGTTGGAGACGATCAGGCCGGCGCCGTCGGCGGGGATGTTCTCGGCACCGATCACCTCGACCCGGAACCAGTGCTCGAACAGCGGCCGCCACAGGGGCAGCCACACGTTGGTGTGGAAGTGCTCGTCGAACCCGAACTCGTCGACCTCGTACCCGCCGGTGACACGGGTGGCCAAGAGCTCGCCGGCGGCGTTGACGGCGTCGGCGAGGGTGGACAGGGCGCTGACGTCGCCGGTCGCGAGCATCGTGTCGACACCGCGGGTCAGTTCGCGGACGGGCGCCAGGACCTCGGCGTCGAGGGGCAGTGCGTCGACCACCTGACCGATCGAGCTGCGCAGGGAGGTGAGGAACCTGTCGACGATCCTGCCGAGCTCGGTGGCCGCGGCATCGCTGTTGGTGGTCTCCCCTACGAAGCCCTCGCCGACGGTTCGGTAACCGGGGGCGTCGCGTCGGCCCTCTCCCCAGCGGGGGCCGCCGAGTGGTTGGGACAGGTCGAATTCCGGGCCCTTCACGGCGCCCCCTCCTCGATCGGGTCGGGCTCGTTCGTCTCCGGCCGGTTCGAATCGGGCTCGATCGGCTCCGGCAGGGCACCGATCGACTCGAGCTCGCCGATGGTGGAGTTCACGCCCGCGCGCAGACGCCTGGCCACCGGGCCCGGCAGCCTCGTGGCGATCTTGGCGGTCTTGCGCTCGAGGGAGGCGCGGGTGATCAGCGGCTCGGCGCCGGAGTCCACGAGGTAGGCGTGGAGGGCCTCCTCGGTGGTGTACCGGGGCGTGAACCCGAACTCGGTGCGCATCCGCGTGGTGTCCATGGTGCGGCCGTACCGCAGGTAGCGCAGCTGCGAGGGCCCGATGTCGCGCAGTCCCTGGCTGGAGAGCAACCGGGCCGCCAGCTTGAACGTCTGCGGCATCACCGGCAGCGGGATGTGCCCGGCCCGGCGGATGGCCTGCGTCAGGGTGAGGATGCCGTCACCGGCGATGTTGTACGTCCCGGGGGGCGCGCCCGTCGCGGCGTGCAGCAGCGCGTCCAGGGCGTCCTGCGGGTGCAGCAGCTGGATGCGCGGGTCGTACCCGGCCAGCACCGGCGCCACCGACGGCAGCAGCAGCTCGCCGACCACCGTGGGCTCGGGCAGCCCGAGGATGGCGGGGATGCGCAGGATCGTCACGTCGATGTCCGGGCGCTTGCGGGACATCCCCCGCACGTAGCCCTCGACCGACGAGTGGTCGAGGGGGATGCCGCCGCTGGGCAGGCGCCGGGCGGCCATGTCCTCGGTGAACATCGCCGGGTCGACCCCCGAGGAGCCGTACACCGAGGTCGACGAGATGAGCACGAACCGCTTGACCGTCGCGGCCCGCCCGCACGCGGCGATCACGTGCATGGAGCCCATGATGTTGGCCTCCTTGACGGCTGCGCGGCCGCCGGGGGCGAAGTCGGTGTGGTGGAGCCCGGCGTGCACAACCGTGTCGATGCCGGCCTCGCGCAGGATCCCCTGCAGGCGTGGCGACTGCGGGTCGAGGCGCACGAACTCGGCGTCGCGCATCCGTCGGCGGTGCTGCGGCGACGGCTTGACCGAGTCGATGGCCAGGACGCGCTCGACGGAGTCGTTGCGCAGCAGCATGCCGACCAGGTGGGCGCCGAGATACCGGCTACCGCCCACGACCGCGACGGCGCGAGCCGGGCTACGGGCTGGCAGTTCGGTGTCCACCCGGCCGAGTCTAACTGCGGACCCCCCTGCCCATGTGCGCGGACCTCGCCGCCGACGCCGGCCGAGCGGCGCCCCGCCCTGCCCTGCCCCGCCCTGCCCCGAGTCGACACCCCGCCCCGAAATACACCGATGCCCGCCACCACTGTGGGTGACGGGCATCCGCTACAGGCGTGAGTCCGGGCGCTACCGAGGCGCCGCCGGACTCACTTACCGAGTTTGCGACGCTGCACGCGGGTACGGCGGAGCATCTTGCGGTGCTTCTTCTTGGACATACGCTTGCGGCGCTTCTTGATCACAGAACCCATATCGGGGTCACCTACCTGTCGACTACTGGTCTGGGGCCTTACAGCCCGCGAAGGGCCTTGACTTGCGCTCCGGCGCCTGAGAGCGAGCTCGAAAGCCGGGACGGAACCCATCCAGACTACCTCTCGCTCCCCGCGGCCACGAAAACGGGCCGGACACCGCCCCGCCGGGGCGGTTCAGTGCGTCAGCCCGCGGAGAAGTACGACGTGTCGAGGTACTCGTGCACGGCCTTGGAGTGGACCCGGAACGACCGCCCCACCCGCACGGCGGGCAGTTCGCCCGAGTGGACGAGCCTGTAGACCGTCATCTTGGACACGCGCATCAGCGCGGCGACCTCGGCCACGGTGAGGAACTGCGAGCCCCCCGCCGCCTGTGCGCCGCTATCGGTCTTGTCGGTAGTCGCCATCGTCACAACCCTTCGTGGCACGCGTCGTGCCGCAGGCTTCCCCTCCTGCGGTACGGACACGCACGTGCTGGGTATGAGCCTAGCGTGAATGGTGTGATCAATGCGACGGGAGTGGGCGAATTACATCGACG
>NZ_JAALDN010000043.1 GCF_014144855.1 Dietzia maris
CCGCCGACGCGGCCGGCGTCACCGTGACCCGCGTGCCGGTGATGGACCCCACCCGCACCCTGGCGCGCGTGGAGTTCGACGGCGCCGCGGCCACCGCGATCCCCACCCATCCGAGCTTCCTGTCCCGCCTGCGCGCCGCCGGGTGGGCCGCACTGTCGGCCGAGCAGGTCGGTGCCGCCCGCGCCGTGCTGGACGCCACCGTGCAGTACACGCAGGAGCGCAAGCAGTTCGGCCGGGTCATCGGGTCGTTCCAGGCGCTCAAGCACCGGATGGCCGACATGTACGTCAAGGTCGAGACCGCCCGGTCGCTGTCCTACTCCGCCGCCGCCTCCGTTGCCGAGGCGCAGGCACTCGGCGACGGGCCCGCCGCCGACGAGGCGGCCTACGCGGCGGAGATCGAGGCCGCCGCGGCCAAGGTCTACTGTTCCGAGGCCCTGCAGTGGATCGCCGGGGAGTCGATCCAGCTCCACGGGGGCGTCGGCATCACCTGGGAGTACGACGCCCACCTGTACTTCAAGCGGGCCCACGGGACAGCGCAACTGCTCGGACAACCGCACGAACTCCTCGCCGCCCTGGAGGTCGCGGCGGGGCTGTAGCCGGGGCCACTAGAATCATCCGCATGAGCCCCTTCCCCGCGCACGGACGGACCAACGACCAGCGGTCGGCCGAGGACCTCGCGGCCCAGGCCGGTCGCCTGCTCACCGACCTGCGGGTCTCACGGGTGGCGCCGGAGGATCTCGGTGCGTTCGCGGAGGCCGAGGCGCAGTCCGTCATCATCGACCGACTGGCCGTGGCGAGGCCCGGCGACCTCGTGTTCGGCGAGTGGGACCCCGACTCCCGCGCCCGGCTGGAGGCCGACCGCGTGTGGTTCGTCGATCCCCTCGACGGGGTGCGCTCCTACGTGACCGAGGGCCGCCCCGACTGGGCCGTCCACGTGGCCCTGTGGGAGAAGGACCCCGAGGGTGTCGGCGGCATCACCGCGTGCGCGATCGCCATGCCCGCCTATGGCCGGGTCCTCACCGGGCGCGGCGCCACCACCTATCAACCCACGTCGATCATCCGCGGCCCCCGGCCCGGACCGCTGGTGCCGCCCCGCGGGGACGACCGCCTGCGCATCGCCGTCTCCGAGGCCGAGCCTCCCGCGTTCGCCGAGGAACTCGCCGAGGAGCTCGATGCCTCCCTGGTCCACCTCGGATCCGGCGGCGGCAAGACCGCCACCGTGCTCGAGGGTGAGTGCGACGCGTACATCCACACCAGCGGTCACCACCAGTGGGACTCCGCCGCCACTGTGGGCGTGGTGCAGCAACGCGGCCTGCACGCCAGCGCCCTGGACGGCTCCGAGCTGGTCTACAACACCGAGCAGATCGAGTTCCCGGATCTGCTGGTGTGCACGCAGGACGTGGCCGAGACGATCATCGACGCGGTCCGCAGATACCTCTAGCGCTCCAGGCCGCGGTAGCCGGCGAACCGCTCCGCGATCCGCTCCTCGCTGAGTCCGTAGTCGGCGAGCGTGTAGCGGTGCGCGGGGGCGCGGTCGCCGGACAGGCTCTTGTCGTTCTCGGCCACCACGCCCGCGCGCACCTCCTCCGGCAGCTCCGTGCCGACGGCGCCGTAGACGCGCTCCACCACGCCGGCCGGGTCGGCCAGCAGCTCATGGTGATCGACGTCGACGAACGTCGCCCGTGACGTCGGGTCCGCCTCGTGCCGCGCGCGGGCGGCGTCGAAGGTCTCGACGCCCCGCGCCCAGAAGTCCAACTGTGACTCACCTATGTACTCCGGGGTGAACCGCGTGGACCATTCCGCGGCGGTCTTGTGGGCGAGCGAGCACATCGACGCCATTGACTTGCGCGGATCGCGATGCGTCTGCACCACGACCGCGTCGGGGTAGACCTCGAGCAACGCGTCGAGGGCGAACAGGTGACTCGGGTTCTTGAGCACCCAGCGTCGCTCGGGATCATTCGCCCCGATGAGCTGGAGGTTCCGCTTGTGCCGCCGGTACGCGGGCACCCAGTCGGCGCCGGCCAGCCACTGCGAGTAGCCGTCGAGCCGGGCCAGGCACTCGTACGACGCCGACGTGAGCGACTGCCGCAGCAACTGCCAGCACTCCTCGAGGTCGTCCGCGGAGATGTAGTGCACGCCGCCATAGTCGGGGTTCTCCGCCATGAAGCCGGAGTACAGGTCCCGTAGGCCGACGTAGGCGGGGTCGTCCTCCCACTTCTCGCGCGGCGGCCGCGGCTGCGGCACCTCGGTCAACCACAGTTCGAGCCCCTGGTTGGCGGGGTCCGCGCCCAGGAGCCGGTGCAGCGCCGTGGTGCCGGTGCGGGGCAACCCGGTGACGACGACGGGACGCTCGATCGCCACCTCCGCCCCGGCCGGGTCCGCCGAGAATCCCGCGTTCGCCAGCAACCGGGCGGTGAGCGCGCTCTTGAGGACCGACCGCCAGTACTTGCTGCCGGCCGGGGTCAGGCCCGCGTCGGAGTGCAGGGAGTCCAGCAGGATCCCCAGCGCCTCGCGGTGCCCGTCCTCGCCGTCGCCGAAGTCCTCGAGTCCGACCGTGCGCGAGGCGCTGGCGTGCAGGTCCTCGACGGTGCCGACATGCACACGGTCCGTGTCGCCTCCGGCCGAGACGGTCATGAGAGTCCCCTCCGGGCGAACGCGTCCTGACGGGCGGCGATCCGCTCGCGCCACTGCTCCGGCGTCACCCGTAACTCCTCGTACCCGGGCACCTCGTCGGCGAGCCGCTCGAACGGCACCACCTTCACGGTGGGGCCCAGCTCCGATGTGATGGGATCTCCCACCCGCTGCCAACGGAACTGCATGATGCCCTCGCGGCGGCCCAGCGTCTCGACCCAGTTGGCCAGCCCCGGGTCGCGCTCGGAGACCACCAGATGGATCAGTCCGTCGGAGGTGACGTGCGCCTGGTCGGCGGTGAGACTGGTCTGGTGGTGCACGTACTCCAGCGAGGCGTACCACATGCTGCCCAGCTGGAAGCCCTGGTAGGGCACCCCGGCGACGGGCACAGAGATCACCATGGCCTCGTCCGGACCGAGCTCGAAGACGCCCGCGGACGAGAACTGCGTGGTGAGCCCACCCGGCGTCTGCCGCGGTTCGTTCAGCGTGTTGCGGGCCTGGTCGCCGAAGAACCACTCCGGGAACGCCAGCCACGTCCGCAGCCGCCCGACGAGCGCCTCGGCGAGTTTGGCGTAGAACTTCTCCTGCCCGGCGAGCGTCACCGGCTCCGGTGCGGTGCCGACCGTGTCGAGTCTGCGGATGATCGCCGACCCGGCCTCCTCACGGCTCCAGTCGGAGTACACCTCGCGGACCGCGATCATGGACGATCCCGGGTGGAGCACCACGTAGCCGGCGTCGCCCTCGTCGTCGTCGTACCTCGCCGGTCCCAATCGGAAGCGATACCGGCCGTCGGCGTCGATCTCCAAGGCACGGTCGTCGAACGCCGCGTGCGACGCGGCGCGCTCGTCGGCCGAATACGTCCCGGCCATGACCTGGAACGACAGGTCCGCGGTGGTACCGCGCCGACCCTCGATCTCGTACTCGGCGCCGTCGGTGAGGTTGGCGTAGAAGTACAGCGTGTCCGGGTTGTCCAGGCCCATCTTGGTGTACGGGCCCGTGGCCTGGAACAGCTGCGGGTGACTGCGCCCGCGGTGCTGGCCGGTCTCGATGGCCCCCCGGATGGTCCCCAGCAGGTAGTCCAGGCCCTCCGCGACGTCCTCCTCGGTGTGGACGTGCGGCGCCGAGCGGATGATCTCCTCCGCCTCCGCCAGCGCACCCGCCAGCGGTCCCGTCACGCCGCTCACAGCCACGTGTAGGAGTCGGCGGAGGTGATGAAGTTCTCCAACTCCTCCTGCTCGGGCGTCGGGTCGACCACGTCCTCCTCGATGCTGAGGTAGGCACCGCGGTAGAACAGCAACGGGCGGATGTCGCGCTTGGTCGGGCCGAGGTTGTCGACCCGCCCCAGCACGATCCAGTGATCGCCGCCGTCGAGGACCTGGTCGATCTCGCAGTCCAACCACGCCATGACGCCGTCGATCACCGGCGAGCCCAGCGGGCTGGGCGACCAGTCGATCTGCGCGAACTTGTCGTCACCGCGGCGGCCGAACGTCGAGGAGACGTCCTCCTGGTCCTCGGACAGGATGTTCACCACGAACCGTCCCGCCTTCTCGATCCCCTTCCACGAACCCGAGGTCTTCATCGGGCAGAACAGCACCAACGGCGGCTCGAGCGACAGTGCCGAGAACGACTGGCAGGCGAAACCCACCGGCTTGTCGTCCTCGACAGCGGTGATGACGGTGATCCCCGTACAGAACTGTCCCAGTGCGTCACGCAGTTCACGGCTGCTGAAGGACTGGCCCTCCGGGCTCTCGTCGGTGCTGCTCATGTGGGTCGTCCTCCCTGGACTTTCGGCTCGTGAACTGTCTGCAAGGCCCAGCCTAGGCGGCTACTTGAACCCGACGGAGAAGTCGTGGCCCCACAGGCTCACGGCCGTCGACTCACGCGCCACCCATTTCTCGTCGTCCTCGACCTGCACGCCCTCACAGCCGTACTCGCAGTCGAAGCCTCCGGGCGTCTTCATGTAGAAGCTCAGCATCTTGTCGTTGACGTGCCGGCCGAGCGAGGCCGACATCCTCACCTTCTTGCGCGTCGCCCGGTCCAGCGCCAGCCCCACGTCGTCCGCGGTACCGACCTCGACCATCAGGTGGATGATCCCGGTCGGGTTGGGGAACGGGGTGAACGCCAGCGAGTGGTGCCGCGGGTTGCAGCCGAGGAACCGCAGCCACGCGGGCTCGCCGTCGGCCGGTCGGCCCACGATCTCCGGCGGCAGGCTCATCGAGTCACGCAGCGTGAACCCCAGGACGTCACGGTAGAACTCGAGCGCCGCGGTCTCGTCCGGGGTGGACAGGACGATGTGGCCCGCACCCTGGTCGCCGGTGACGAACTCGTGCCCGTACGGCGTCGGGATGCGACGGTGCTGCAGCGCGATGGTGTGGTAGATCTCCAGCGTGAACCCGGCCGGGTCCTGACAGGTGATCAGCCCCCGCACCTTGCGGTCGCGCGCCACCTCGGCCGGGGCGTCCTCCCAGGGCACACCGGCCGCGTCGAGGCGCCGCTTGACGTCCTCGAACTCGCCCTCGTTCGCACACTCCCAGCCCACCGCGGAGAGTGTGTCCTCCTCGCCGGGGACGATGATCCACCGGTGCGGATGATCGTCCATGCGGAAGTAGAGCGACTCGGGATCGTCGCCCGATCCCACCACGAAACCCAGCACCTTCGTGCCGTACTCGTGCCAGGCGGCCATGTCCGTGGCGAAGACCCGGACATACCCGAAATTGCTGATCGCCATAATTGCCAGTCCTTTCGATCCGTGAGGCGGATCAGACCATCGAGTCGGTGACCTTTTCGCCGAACTCGTTCTGCCCATACATGATGTACGCCTTGGTGGCCTCGTTGGCGGCGTGGACCCGCCCGGCGTTGGCATCCCGCCAGAATCGCTGGATCGGCGAGGTCTCCTCCAGGGCGCGGGCCCCGGAGTTCTGGAACAGCAGACCGATGGCGTCGATCGACCGCTGCGTGGCCCGGACCTGGTCGCGGCGGGCGCGCGTGCGGAGCTCCATGTCCGGGTACCCGCCGGCGGTGATGATGTCCTGCTCCTCGCGCACGTTGCGCATGAGCTGCAGCCACGCCGCGTCGATGTCACCGGCCGCCTCGGCCAGGCGCACCTTGGCGAACGGATCGTCCTTGACCGCGGTGCCGAAAGCGGCGCGCACGCGCTCACGCTGGTGCCCGCGGTGCACCTCGTAGCAGCCGAACGCCATGCCGACGATCGGCGTCGAGATGGTGGTGGGGTGGATGGTGCCCCACGGCATCTTGTAGATGGGGTTGGTGTTGACCTCGAGCCCGGGGCTCTTGGTGGCCGCCATGAGACCGAAGGACAGTACGCGGTGCTCCGGGATGAGTGCGTCCTTGACCAGGATGTCGTTGGAGCCGGTGCCCTTGAGCCCGGCGACGTGCCAGACATCGAGGATCTCGTACTGGGACTTCTCGACCAGGAACGTGCAGAAGTCGACCATCTTGCCGTTGTCGTCGAGCACCGGGCCGCCCACGAAGACCCAGTCGGCGTGGTCGGAACCCGAGGACCAGGACCACTTGCCGTTGAGCACCAACCCGTCGGCGGTCTTCTTCGCCGCACCCATCGGCGCGTACGAGGACGAGATCCGCACCGTCGGGTCCTCGCCCCACACGTCCTCCTGCGCCTGCTGCGGGAAGAGCGCGAGGTGCCAGTTGTGGATACCGAGGATGCTCGCGCACCACCCGGTGGACGGGCACGCCGTCGCGATGGTCTTGACCGCCGTGTAGAAGGTCTCCATGTCCGCCTCGTACCCGCCCCACTGGGCCGGCTGGCACAGCTTGAAGAAGCCGGCCTCGTCGAGTTCCGCGATGTTCTGGGGATGGACCTTGCGCAGGTCCTCCGTCTCCTGGGCCCGCTCGGCGAAACCGGGCAGCAGAGCCGTGATGCGGTCGATGACCTCGTGGGAGGCGTACTCGCTCATGTGAACCTCTCTGGCGTTCGTGGGGGTGATGCGGACTAGACTAGAACACGTTACAATTTTGCACCAGGCAACCGCCGCCGGGCAAGAGCTTCTGGCACCCTGTGCCAGCACTTACGCACCCTGGTTGTGGCCTGCCCGCCCATTCTATAACCTGTTCTCATCCGGCTCACGCCCCTCAGGAGGAATCATGACCGCACCCGGCTCAGCCCCCGGAGCCGTCCGCGAGATCGATACCGGCAAGGCCCGGGATCGATATGCACGCGGCTGGCACTGCATCGGCACCGTCAAGGAGTTCTCCGACGGCAAGCCCCACTCCATCCACGCCTTCGGAACCAAGCTCGTGGTGTGGGCCGACGACGAAGGCGAGATCAAGGTCCTCGACGCGTACTGCCGCCACCTGGGCGGCGACCTGTCCGACGGCTCGATCAAGGACGGCAACATCGCGTGCCCGTTCCACGACTGGCGCTGGGGTGGCGACGGCAAGTGCAAGGGCATCCCCTACGCCAAGCGCGTTCCCCTGCGCGCCAAGACCCGCGCGTGGATCACCAACGTCCAGTCCGGCCAGGTCTTCGTCTGGCACGACCACGAGGGCAACCCGCCCCTCGAGCAGGACGCCATCCCGGTGATCGCCGAGTACGACACCGGTGAGTGGACCGACTGGGAGTGGAACCGCCTCGTCATCGAGGGCTCCAACTGCATGGAGATCGTCGACAACGTCGTCGACATGGCCCACTTCTACTACATCCACTTCGCGTTCCCGACGTACTTCAAGAACGTCTTCGAGGGCCAGACGGCGACCCAGTACCTCAACACCAAGGGCCGTCCGGACCACGACCCGTCCGGCGGCAAGTACGGCGACACCCTCCTGGAGTCCGAGGCCTCGTACTTCGGCCCCGCATACATGATCAACCCCCTCAAGCAGATGTACGGCGACTTCGTCACCGACGCGATCCTCATCAACTGCCACTACCCGATCGACCAGAACTCGTTCGTGCTCATGTACGGACTCTCGGTGAAGAAGCCGCAGGGCTTCGACGACGAGACGTCGGCGAAGATGGCGGCGAAGATCGCGACCTTCTTCGGCGAGGGCTTCCTCCAGGACGTCCGGATCTGGCAGCGCAAGTCCTCGATCGCCAACCCCCTCCTCTGCGAGGAGGACGGCCCCGTCTACCAGCTCCGCCGCTGGTACGAGCAGTTCTACGTGGACCGCGACAAGGTCGAGCCCGAGATGCAGGAGCGTTTCGAGTTCGAGGTCGACACCACCGCGGCCAACCAGTACTGGGAGAGCGAGGTCGCCGAGAACATGCGCAAGCAGGCGGCGGGCGAGGCGGAGATCTCCGACGAGCAGACCCAGTACACCGGCATGGCCGAGGTCGCCGGCGAGGCGGGCGCGGCCCCGTCGAAGAACTGATGTTCAAGAAGAACGATTCGCGGCGCGCGCCCACCTGGGACGAGACCGACCCGGCGCGCGCCGCGCGGCTCCACGAGTACACCGACCTGGATCGCGAGACCTACACGCGGGCCGGCTTCCAGCCCGTCGAGTGCCGCAGGTGTGGCACCAGCGTGGCCGTGCGCAAGAACAGCGAGAAGCACACCTCGATCCAGTGGACGGAGGGCGGCGACCGTAACTGCCCAGTCCTCAACGAGTGGCGCGAGGGTGGTGCACGGCCCGATGGCGAGGACACGTGCCCCCGGATGCTCGCGAGCATCCGCTACGCCTACGCCGAGGGTCTGCTGACCATCGCCGAGGGCGTCGACCCGGCCGACGACGAGCACATGGTGAACCCGCTCTACGTCCCCGAGTAACACCCCGACGTCCGGCGACTTCCCCGAGGCGAGAACAGCCCGGAGGAGGTCGCCGTCGTCTGGGACAGTGCGCAGAAACCCGTCCGCGCGTATCCAAGCGATAGGCTCCCGATCCATGACCGAAAATCCCCCGCTCGGCTCCTTCGTGCGCGAGCTCACGATCGCCGAGGTGATCGAGGAGACCGCCGAAGCCAAGTCGATCGTCTTCGACATCCCCGCCGGCTGCGAGGACGACTTCCGGTACACCCCCGGACAGTTCCTCACCCTGCGAGTTCCCAGTGAGCGGACCGGATCCGTCGCGCGCTGCTACTCCCTGTCGAGCTCCCCCACCGAGGACGCCCGGCTCAAGGTGACCGTCAAGCGCACGATCGACGGATACGGGTCCAACTGGCTGTGCGACAACGCCGAGGCCGGTATGAGCATGCACGTGCTCGCCCCGTCCGGCATCTTCACGCCCAAGAATCTCGACCAGGACTTCATCCTCCTGGCCGCGGGTTCGGGCGTGACCCCCGTGATGTCGATCCTCAAGTCGGCCCTCGCCCAGGGCACCGGCCACATCGTCATGGTTTATGCGAACCGCGACGAGAAGTCGGTCATCTTCAAGGACGAGCTGCAGCGCCTCCAGCGGGAGAACCCCGACCGCCTCACCGTTCTCCACTGGCTCGAGTCGGTCTCCGGCATCCCCACCGCGGAGATGATCGGCAACCTCCTCCAGCCCGTCGCGACCAAGCGGCACTCCTACATCTGCGGACCGGCGCCGTTCATGGAGACCGTCAAGGACGGGCTCCGCCGCTCGGGCGCCGACATGCACCTCATCCACACCGAGGTGTTCTCCTCGATCGAGGGCGACCCGTTCGCCGAGATCGTCATCGACGAGTCGGCCGACGAGGACGGCGCCGGCCCGGCGACCGCGATCGTCGAGCTCGACGACGAGGTCCACGAGGTCTCCTGGCCCCGCAAGACCCCGCTCCTCGACGTCCTGCTCTCCAAGGGGATCAAGGCACCGTTCTCCTGCCGGAAGGGCGAGTGCTCGGCGTGCGCCTGCATCCTCGAGTCCGGTGAGGTCGAGATGATGCACAACGGGATCCTCGACCCCGAAGAAGTGGAAGAGGGATACGTCCTGAGCTGCCAACTCCTCCCCAAGACCGACCGCGTCGAGGTGTCGTACTCCGAGTGAGCCCGCTCGGAATCCAGCCGGGGCTGGCAAACTCGGTGGCGTGACCAGCCCCGTCGTCGCCTTCACCTCCAGGTACGGCTCCACCCGGCGCTACGCCACCGCGCTCGGGAGGCGACTCGGCGCGCCCGCGGTCGAGCTCGCCGACCTCGCCCCCGCATCCGACGCCGACCCGCTGATCCTGCTCGCGCCCGTCTACGCGACCCGGATCCTCGGGCGACGTCGGATCATCCGGGCTATCCGCTCGGCTCCCGGGCGGGTCGCCCTCGTCGTCGTCGCGCTCTCCCCCGCGGACGACCCCGGGCGCGGCTCCCTCTCCGCCCGCCTGATCACCGCCACCGGCCGGGCCGTCACCACCTTCCACGTCCGAGGTGACCTCGACCCAGCCCGGCTCAACTGGGTCGACCGCACCCTCATGGCCGCGCTCCGCCGCCAGTTGCGCAGGACCCCCGACACGCCCGCCGCGCGGATGCTGTTGTCCGGCGAGCCCCTGCACTTCGTCGACGAGACGGCCCTCGACCCGGTCGTGGCCTGGGCGGACGGCGGCGACACCGCCCCCTGAACCGCCAGCAGCCGCGCATTCCGGGGGTCATCCGGGGCGCGCGGCTGCAGGCCGGGAGGATCAGGCGTTCGCACGCTCCTTCTGGATCTCCAGCGCGATGTCGATGAGCTGGTCCTCCTGGCCGCCCACGAGTCGACGCTCACCGGCGCGGAGGAGGATCTCCGAGGCCGGCACGTCGTACCGCTGCGCGTGGCCCTCGGCGTGCTTCATGAAGGACGAGTAGCAGCCGGCGTAGCCGAGCATCATGGCCTGGCGGTCGACGACGCACTCGCTCGGCATGAGCGGGCGCACCACGTCCTCCGCGGCGTCGGCGATCTTGAAGAAGTCGACGCCGGTGGTGATGCCGAGCTTGTCGCACACGCCGACCAGTGCCTCGACGGGCGTGTTGCCCGCGCCGGCGCCGAACCGACGGGTGGAGCCGTCGATCTGCTGGGCGCCCGCGCGGATGGCCATGATGGAGTTGCCCACGCCGATGTCGAGGTTCTCGTGGCCGTGGAAGCCGACCTGGGCGTCGTCACCGAGCTCGGCGACGAGAGCCGAGACGCGGTCGGAGACCTGGTCCATCACCAGGGCGCCGGCGGAGTCGACGATGTAGACGCACTGGCAGCCGGCGTCGGCCATGATCCGCGCCTGCCCCGCCAGCACCTCGGGCGGCTGGGTGTGCGCCATCATGAGGAAGCCGACGGTCTCCAGGCCGAGGTCGCGCGCGTACCCGAAGTGCTGGATGGAGACGTCGGCCTCCGTGCAGTGGGTGGCCACGCGGCAGATCGACCCGCCGTTGTCCCGGGCCTGGAGGATGTCGTCCTTGATACCCAGGCCGGGCAGCGTGAGGAACGCGATCTTGGCCTGCTTTGCGGTCTCGGCCGCGACCTTGATGAGGTCCTGGTCGTACGACTTGGCGAAGCCGTAGTTGAAGGAGGCGCCGCCGAGGCCGTCGCCGTGGGTGACCTCGATGACCGGGACGCCGGCGCCGTCGAGCGCGGCGACGACGTTGCGAACGTCCTCGACGGAGAACTGGTGCCGCTTGTGGTGCGAACCGTCGCGGAGCGAGGAGTCGGTGATGCGGATGTCGAGCTCGGCGCTATAGGCGCGGGCGTGGGCGTTGTGCGGGTTGGTCGTATCCATGTCTGTCACACTCCGAGCTTGGTCTTGGCGATATCCTCGCCGACCTTGGTGGCGGCGGCGGTCATGATGTCGAGGTTGCCGGCGTACGGCGGCAGGAAGTCTCCGGCGCCCTCGACCTCGACGAAGATCGCGACGCGGGCCATGCCGCCGGTGATCTCGGTGGGAGGGTCGAACTGCGGCTCCTGGAGTAGGCGGTAACCCGGCACGTACTCCTGGATCTCCTTCTCCCGCGTGCGGATGGCGGTGGTGATGAGGTCGTGGTCCGCATCCTCGGGGATGGCGCAGAAGATCGTGTCGCGCATGATCATCGGCGGCTCGGCCGGGTTGAGGATGATGATGGCCTTGCCGCGCTTGGCGCCGCCTACTTTCTCGATCGCCAGCTTGGTGGTCTCGGTGAACTCGTCGATGTTGGCGCGGGTGCCCGGGCCGGCCGACTCGGAGGAGACGGAGGCGACGATCTCGGCGTATTCCACGGGCACAACCGAGGACACGGCGTGGACCATCGGGATGGTGGCCTGGCCGCCGCAGGTGACCATGTTGTGGTTGGGGGCGTCGACGTGCTCGTGGAGGTTCGCCGGCGGGATGACCATCGGGCCGACCGCGGCCGGGGTGAGGTCGATGGCGATGATGCCGGCCTCTTCGTACTTGGGCGCGTAGGCCTTGTGCACGTACGCGCTGGTGGCCTCGAACAGCAGGTCGGGCTTCTCGCCACCGGCCTCGATGGAGGCGAGCAGCTCGTCGGCGCCGCCCGCCATGCAGGTGAGGCCGTGGTCGGCAGCGCGCTTCATGCCCTCGGACTCGGCGTCGATGCCGATCATCCACTTGGGTTCGATGTACTCGCTGCGCTCGAGCTTGTACATGAGGTCGGTGCCGATGTTGCCGGACCCCACGATCGCGGCGGTGAGCTTGGTCTTGTCTGTCATGACGGAAGTGTCGCGCGGGCGGGCTCGTACGACAACAAACTGTGCCACTCAGTGAAATTCCGGCACTCCAGGGCTGGGCCCGCCGGCATTCAGGCCGGCCGAGCGCGCGTCCGGGCCGCGCCCGGAGGGTTCGCGAGGTGACCGTCTGCGCTGATGAGCCGGTCGGCGAAGGCGTTCCACTCGCGTTCCCGTATGGCGTCGCGCGCACGGGCCAAGGGGCCCTTGGGTCTGGTGCGGTGTTGGTGTCCGGTGTCGGTGAGGATGATCAGTTCGCCGAGCGGGCCGGGCCTGTAGGCGTTGGTCCCGAATGTCTTCTCCCGGTGGTGTTTCCGACACAGGCAGACGAGGTTCCACTCGGTGGTCGGCCCGCCGAGTTCGGGATTCTTCGTATTGAACGCGATCACATGGTCCACGTCACAGTCCTCCGCGGGAACCGAACACCCCGGATGTCGGCAGGTGCCGTCGCGCATGCGGATGCGCTCCGCCATCGCGGGGGTGATCAGGTAGCGCAGGGCGTGTTCCGGGGAGTCGAGCACGCCGGGGGCGGGGTCGACGAGTTCGAACCGCACGCGTGCGTCGGCGCCCTCCAGCAACTGCTGGCACAACCAGGAGTAACTGCTGTATGCGCCGTGCACGAATTCCACGCGGTTGGGCAGCCCCTGCGCGGCCGCGGCGATCACGCTCACCCGGATCGGCCGGCCGGCTGCGGCGGCGTTACCGAGCGACGGCCTGGGCATGTCCGCACCCACGGTGACCTCACCCAGCTCGATCGATCCGTCGTCCCCCGGGCCGGAGTCCGTCCCGCCGGCGTCGGCGGGCGCCGGGGCCGGGGCGGG
>NZ_JAALDN010000439.1 GCF_014144855.1 Dietzia maris
AGCGACCCTGCCGCGACCACCCCGGTCCGCAGTCCGTTGGCGGCCTCCGCCAGGCGGGTCCGGTTACGGCGGAGGGCGTCCCCGAGCTCGCCGAGCCCGGTGTGGGCGCCCGCGTCCGCGACCACGATCGCGCCGTGTTGCTCCGGCCGGACGTGGCCCTCCTGTCCCCGTTGCCCGGTGTCGCCGAGAGCGGCGAGCACGTCCGTTGCCCGCCGAACCGGTCGCCGGGTCCTCGTGTCGACGAGGTGGAGTTCCTCTTCGACTCTGATCCATCGCTGTGCGTCGGTCATCATTCCCACGCTAAGGGAACGCGGGCGCACCCGCACCCGCAGCAGCTCCCCGCGCCCGGCGCGGGGGTCACCGCATGATCCACGTGTCCTTGCCGCCGCCGCCCCGCGAGGAGTTGACGATCATCGATCCCGCCGGCGCGACCCGGGTGAGCCCGGCCGGGACCGCGTGCGCGGTGGTCCTGCCCCCTTCGCGTCGGACGTGGGCGAACGCGCGGAGGTCCACGTGCCGGCGCTGCATCCGGGTCCCGTCGAAGGTCGGCAACGTGGACAGGGGCACGACCTCCTGGGCGATGAACCCCTCCGGCCGGGTGAGCAGGTCCTCCCGGCGGGCGGCCAGCTCCGCCTCCGAGCACTCCGGCCCGATGGTGATCCCGAGTCCGCCGTACCCGTCGATCGGCTTGACCACCAGCTCGCCGAGGCGGTCCAACACGAGGTCCCGCTGCGTCCGGTCGGCACACAGGTAGGTGGGGACCTGCTCGAGGATCGGGGTCTCCCCCAGGTAGAAGTCGATCATGGCGGGGACGGAGGCGTAGACGGCCTTGTCGTCGGCCACCCCGTTGCCGAGAGCGTTGGCGATGGTCAGGCGTCCGGCCCCGAGCGCGTCGAGCAGCCCGTCGCGCAGCGGGATGCCGTCGTCGCCCGGCGAGCTGAGGAGCATGTCCTCGTCTATCCGGGCGTACATGACGTCCACCCGGTGCAGATCGCGGCCCGCACGATAGTGCAGCACCCCGTCCCGGAAGGTGAGCCGGTCGGGCGTGACCAGCGGCAGTCCGGTGCGCTGCGCGATGAGTCGGTGCTCGAACCAGGCCGAGTCGGTCGGCCCGGAGGAGACGACCGCGAGCTGCGGCTCGTCCCCGGCGGCCGGCGGCGCGGCCGCCTCGAGCGTCTCGCGGATCATGCCGAACGCCTCGTCCGGCGCGTGGAGATCGAACCCGCCCGTGAGGTCGCCGAACAGGGAGGTGGTCATCTGTCGCAGGGCGTGGGAGAAGGCGATCCCGGAGGGCACCCGGACGTTGTCCTCCAGCACGAACCACGTGCCGTCGTCCCCGCACACCAGGTCGATCCCGCAGATGTGCGCCCGCGTCCGACCCGGCCGCTGTACGCGTCCCGTGCTGCGGTGACCGGGGGCGCGGTCCAGGGACTCGGGCGTCATGTGCCCCGCGCGCACGAACTCGCGCTGGCCGTAGATGTCGTCGAGGAAGGCGTCCAGGGCGCGGGCGCGCTGCTCCGTGCCGGCGGCCAGCACCCGCCACACTTCGGGCGAGATGATGCGGGGTACGAAGTCCATGGGGAACGCCTGGGGCCGCTCCTGTCCGGTGACCCGGAACGTCACCCCGGCCACCGAGGCCTCCTTCTCCGCCGTCACCTGTCGCGACCGGAGCCGCACGGTGCCCGCCCGGTCCAGGGCCGACATCACGGGAGCGTAGGCCTCACGGGGGGCACCCCCCTCCTCGACCGCCTCGTCCCAGCTCGGGTCGGCGTCGAGGCCCTCGATCGGTTCCTAGACGCCGAACAGTCGTGAGTGGGCATCGGGGACCGCCGACCGGGGACCGCTGATCCCGGCGG
>NZ_JAALDN010000440.1 GCF_014144855.1 Dietzia maris
GGGCCGGGTGTGGAGCCCGGGACGCCGCAGGGCCAACGGAAGTCGGGCCGGGGCCTGCTCGCGGCCGGCATCGTGGCCGCCATGCTCGTCTCCGGTGGGCTCGGTGGGTGGATCGGTGCGACGGTCGCCGGTGGGTCCGCGGCGGGGTTGTCCTCGCCCATCAGCGCGACCCAGCCCGAGGGGACGGCGCCCGACGGCACCGTCGAGGCGGTGGCGGACAAGGTGCTGCCGAGCGTCGTGTCGATCGACGTGCGTTCCCAGACGGGCCGCGGCGAGGGGTCCGGGGTGGTGCTGACCGCCGACGGCCTCATCATCACCAACAGCCACGTCATCGGCGCAGCTCTCGCCGGGGGCCAGATCCAGGTGCGTTTCGACGACGGCTCCAAGGCTCCCGCGAGCGTCGTCGGCACGGACCCGGCCACCGACATCGCGGTCATCAAGGCGGAGACCTCCCGCCCGCTCACCCCCATCGCCCTGGGCACCTCGGCGACGTTGACCGAGGGACAGGCCGTGGCCGCGGTGGGGTCGCCACTGGGGTTGTCGGGTACCGTCACGACCGGCATCGTCTCCGCGCTGAACCGCCCGGTGCGGGCCGGCGGCGCCCAGTCGGACCAGAGCACGGTGATCGACGCCATCCAGACCGACGCCGCCGTGAACCCGGGCAACTCGGGCGGTGCGCTGGTCAACATGAACGGCGAACTGGTCGGGATCAACTCGGCCATCGCGTCGTTGGGATCGGGCAATTCGGGATCGATCGGCCTGGGCTTCGCCATCCCGGTGGACCAGGCCAGGCGGATCGCCGACCAGCTGATCAAGCAGCAGTACGCGACCCGCGCGGTGCTCGGGGTCTCGGTCAGCGACTCGCCGGAGGGCGACGGCGCGCTGGTGCGTGCCGTCGAGCCGGGGGGACCCGCCGAGCGTGCGGGGATCGAGCAGGGCGCGGTCATCACCGGGGTGGGGGAACGGCTCATCGAGGGCGGCGACGCGCTCGTCGCGGCCATCCGGTCCCAGGCGCCGGGGGACACCGTGACCGTCACCTATGCTTCTCGTGAGGGCGATTCGCCGAACACCGTAGACGTGATGCTGGGAGAGGCCAGATGAGCACCAGATTTGACCCGCGGGCTCTGCCCGGAGGCCGCAAGCTCCCCACCGGTATGGACTTCGACCCCGCGGCCGTCGAGCCGGTCGAGCCGCAGATCGCCGGACGCGCCATGGTCGTGGTGGTGACCGACCGCCTCAACGAGCGGGAGGACTCCATCGGTCCGCTGGTCACGGAGCTCCTCGAGGAGGAGGGGTTCCTCGTCGGTGGTGTCGTGGGCGTGGCGTCGGACGAGGCGGAGGTGCGCAAGGCCCTCGAGACGGCGGTGGTCGGTGGATTCGACTTCGTCGTGACGGTGGGGGGCACCGGGGTCGGTCCCCGGGACATCACGCCCGAGGTCACCGAGGAGATCCTCGACCAGCGACTGCCCGGCATCGCCGAGGCCATCCGGTCGTCGGGTCTCACGGCCGGCGCGGTGGACTCGATCGTCTCGCGCGGTTACGTGGGGGTGTCCGGAAGCACGGTGGTCGCCAACCTCGCGCCGAGCCGCGCGGCCATCCGCGACGGGATGGCGACCCTGTGCCCGCTCGTCTCGTACGTGGTGGCGCAGTTGTCCGCCTTCGACGAACTGTGACGGATCCGCGGCCGGTGGACTGGGCGCGACTCGACGAGGTGTTCGGGGAGATCCTGCCCGAGACGACCTCGGACGAGGCGCGCACCGCGGACAGTCGGATCGACGACGACTGGTGGCGCGATCAGCGTCCGCCGCATCACGGCTGACTCCACGGCGACGCAGCGCCACCTCCGGCAGACGCCGACGCCCCGCAGGCCATGACGGCGCCGACGGGGCGGGGGACGTAGACCGTGGAACGCGGACCGGAGTCGATCAGGCGTTGCTCGACGGGCTGTCCGGCTCGGACGGGTGCGTGAGCGGGCGGCCGGCGAGCAGGTCGCGGATCTCCACGAGGAGGTCGTTGTCCGATGCGGGGGCCTCGATGCCCTTGCGCTTGGCGGCGGCCTCCTTCATCTTGTTCATCGGCCCGACCAGGACGAAGTAGATGATGGCCGCGATCAGCAGGAAGTTGATGATCGCGGTGATGAGCATCCCGAAGTCCATGACCGTCTCGGGATTGCCGTCCAGGAGCTGGACGGCGAACCCGATCTCGCGGTCCCCACCGAGCAGCGCGATCAGCGGGTTGATGATCGCGCTGGTGAACGCGTCGACGATGGAGGCGAACGCGGTGCCGATCACGACGGCGACCGCCAGATCGATCACGTTGCCCTGCATGATGAATTCCTTGAAACCCTTGAGCATTCGTGGCGCCCCTTTCCCAGACGGGTCTTCTCACCGGATCCGGTGACGATACCAGCCGGCCGTGCCGCTTCAGGGCATCTCAACCGTGGACCACGACCGCCAGCGGGGTCCCGGCGGCCGTCGCGGCGAGGCGGGCGGCGTCGGCCGCGGGGACCTCGACGAGGAGGGATCGCGCGCCCGACC
>NZ_JAALDN010000441.1 GCF_014144855.1 Dietzia maris
ACCGGTGGCGCAGGCGGCGGGGACGACGGGGCCTGATCCGGGGCGACCGGCCCCCGCCCCCGCCGCTAGGGTGTGACCGTGCAGAGCAACGGCCGTATCTCCCCGCTGCCGCTCGACGACGACCTCCGCACCCTGGAGCCGCACGAGCGGGTCCGTCCCGGTGACGGGGTCGGCGCGGAGGCCCTCGCGGCGTGGGGTGGGCCGGTCGGTCGCCACGCGGTGGTCGGCCGTCAACGGTTCTGGACCCCGCTGCGCGTGATCATGCTGTTCGCCGTGATCCTCCTGGCGTTCGGGTTCTTCTCCAAGGCCGCCTGCCTGGAGACCACCCATCCCACCGACGGTTCGCAGCCGGGCCTCAACTGGGACGGCCGCCAGTACTACAAGGCGTGTTACGCGGACCCGCTGCCGCTGTACTCGGCCGAGGGGTTGAACACCGGCGCCTTCCCGTACAAGTACATGTGGATCGCCGACAACGGCGAGGTCCGCTACATGGAGTACCCGGTGGTGTCCGGGATGTTCCAGTACGTCACGGCGCAGGCGGCCCAGGCCTGGCACGCGGTCTTCCCCGGCGGGCTCATCGAGGTGGCCAAGTATTTCGTCCTGGGCAGTGTCCTGCTGGCGTTGGCGTGGATGGTCGCCGTGTGGGCCACCTACCTGTCCGCGGGGCGCAGACCCTGGGACACGCTGCTCATGGCGGCCAGTCCGCTCATCATCTTCCAGGCCTTCACCAACTACGACCTGATGGCGATCGCGTTCGCCTCCGTCGCGCTGTTGCTGTGGGCCCGTTCGCGCCCGGTCTGGGCCGGGGTCGTGCTGGGCCTGGGCGTGGCGGCGAAGCTGTACCCGCTGTTCCTGTTCGGCGCACTTCTGGTGGTGGCACTGCGCCGTCGGCGCTTCGCCGAGCTGGGTAAGGCGGCCGCGGCCGCGGTGGTGGCCTGGCTGGCCGTGAACCTGCCGATCATGATCCCGTTCCCCGAGGGCTGGCGGGAGTTCTACCGACTCAACTCGGACAGGCCCGCCAATCCCGAGAGCATCTACGCGGTCATCCAGACCCTCACCGGGTGGCAGGGCTTCGACGCGGCCCGCGCGGCGGGGGAGGCCCCCGCGACCCTCAACCTGGTGTCGTTGGGGTTGTTCGCGCTCGGCTGCATCGCGGTGCTCGTCATCGGACTCACCGCGCCCGTCACGCCCCGGGTCGCGCAGCTGGCGTTCCTCATCGTGGCCTTCTTCCTGCTCACGAACAAGGTGTGGAGTCCGCAGTACTCGCTCTGGCTGGTGCCCCTCGCGGTGCTCGCCGTCCCCCGCGTGCGGCTCCTGCTGCCGTGGATGGCGTTCGACGCCCTGCTCTGGGTGGCGCACATGTCGTACTTCCACGGCGTGGACAACAAGGGGATCGGCGCGGACGTGTTCCACCCGCTCGTCCTGGCCCGCGACCTGCTGGTCGTGGCGATCTGCGCGGTGGTCATCCTCGAGATCTACCGCCCCCACCTGGACCGCGTCCGCGTGACGCACCAGGGCACACCCGAGGGCCCGGACCCGCTGGCCGGGGTGCTCGCCGACCCGGACGAACCCCTCGTCGTCGCCCCGCCCGCGAGGCGCGACCCCGCCGACGCCCCCCGGAAAGAGGACGCCGCCCCATGAGCACCAACTCCATGATCTGGATGTTCGTCTGCATCCTGATCGGATTCATCTGCATGGTCACCGCTGCCGGCGGCTACCGGGCCGGGTGGCGCCAACCCGTGTGGATCGGCTGGACGGTGGCGGCCTTCCTGTTCCTCACCGTCATCCCGGTCACGCAGGCGCTGACCATCGGCCTCCAGCACGGCTGACCGCCCCCGCCCCCGGTCAGCGGCCCGGCGCTCCCACTGCGCGACCCGCTCAGCCGCACAGGTCGAACGGCTCGGTGTCCGGGAAGTGCCGATCCCACTCCTCGGCGGTGAGCTGCACGCCACCGGCGCAGGCCTCGCTCACCACCCGGTCCGGGTCGAGCTGCCACATCCACATGGCGCCCTCGACGCCCACCGCGAGCAGGCCGCCCGTGGGTGAAGCGCTGCGACCCTGGTAGAGCAGGGGATCGGTGGTCGATCCCAGCACCGCCCACGGTTGCGGCCCGGTCGGGTCGGAGACGTCCACCACGGTGACCTGGCCCGTGCTCGAGGTGAGCATGAGCAGGTCGTCGTCCGCGGAGAAGGCGGTCCAGTAGATCTCCCCGGGCGGCGCGGTGAACGAGGACAGTTCGCGGGGCGCGGTCGCGTCGGCCATGTCCCACAGTCGGATCGTCTTGTCCCCGCCGGACGTGGCCAGCAGTGGCGAGCCGTGCGCGTACCCGGCCGACGGCGAGGCCCCGATCCCGGTGGTGAGCCGGTGGGCGACGGTCGGCCGGTCGGGGTCTGCGGTGTCGAGGACGACCGTCTCGGGCCCGAGGGTCGGCACGACGAGTTGCCCGGAGTCGGCCGAGAACTCGGCGACGACGCATGGGTCGGGCAGTGGCACCGTGACCCGGAGCGTGGGTTCGGCGGGATCGGTGACGTCGACCAGTCCCAGGTCCGGGCTGGTGTCGCTGCACACGGCCAGGGTGCGCCCGTCGGGGCTGAGCGGGCTGGCCACCACCACGCCGGAGGTCACGGGCAGGGTCGCGATCGACCGGGTGGCCGGCCCGAACGGTGCGGTGAACACCTGCAGGCCCCCGTCGGCGAGCCCGGCGTAGACGACGCGGCCGTCGGGGGACATGGCCACGGAGCCGGAGAACCGGGTCCCGGCGTCGGGGATGACGCGGCCGGTCTCGCGCGGGACCGGGCCGGTGGTGTCGACGACGGTGTAGTGCAGTTCCGCGGCGGTGACGCCGAGGACCCCGGTGGTCCGATCCGCCGAGGACGCGGTCTGGAAGATCGAGTTGGACTCCGACGCCGCTCCCAGGCGCCCCAGCGGCCAGAGCCGGACCAGGCCGTCGACCGAGTACGTCACGAGGCGGTCGGAGTCGGTGAAGCGGACCCCGGTCGCGACCTGGGAGGCCGGCAGCTCGGTGAGCATCCGGCCGACGGGGTCGTAGACGCGGACCCGCTCGTCGGACCCGGCGGCGGCGAGCCGTCCCCGGTCGTCGTAGGTGACGTCGTGGACGTAGGCGTTCCACCCGGTCAGTTCGGGCAGCGGGCGGGCACCCTCGAGGGCCGCGGCACCGTCAGCACCACCGGCGCCGCCCAGCTGCCAGCGCTGCACCGACCGGTCGGTGGTCCCGGCCGCGATCCGGGTCCCGTCGGGGCTCACCGCGAGGGCGAG
>NZ_JAALDN010000442.1 GCF_014144855.1 Dietzia maris
CCTGGCGGCCGTCGGGCAGCAGGGCGGCGACCCCACGCCCCGGGATGAGGCGGCCGACCGGGCAGACGGCGATCTCGGCGGGGCGCGCGGCGCCCGATGCGGGAGCGGGGCGGGTGGCGGTGAACAGCTGGGTGGTGGTCATGACGGATCTCCTCCTGGTGGGCGGAACTGGTGAGCGGAAGTCGTGGGCGGAAGTAGTGGGCGGAGCTGGTGAGCAGGAGTCGTGGGCGGGGTGGCCGGCAGAGCTGGCCGGTGTCCGGCGCGGGACCGTCAGACGCGGGCCGGCATGGACGGCGAACCGAGCAGGACCGGCACCTTGCGGCCGTCGCGCTCCTCGAACTGCACGGTGGGGTCGGGCGCCTCGGGGGCGTTGATGAAGGAGACGAACCGGCCGAGCTTGTCGGGGTCGTCCAGGACGGCCGCCCACTCGTCCACGTACCCCTCGACATGCGATTCCATCCGGCCCTCGAGCTCGGCCGCGAGCCCCAGTGAGTCGGAGCAGACGACCTCACGAAGGTGGTCGATGCCGCCTTCGAGCGACTCCAGCCACGGTGCGATCCGCTGCAGGCGCTCGGCGGTGCGGACGTAGAACATCACCGTGCGGTCGATGTAGCGGATGAGCTGGTCGTCGGTGAGATCCCCGGCCAGCAGCTGGGCATGCCGCGGCGTCGCGCCACCATTGCCACCGACGTAGAGGTTCCAGCCGGTCTCGGTGGCGATCACCCCGACGTCCTTGCCGCGCGCCTCGGCGCACTCGCGGGCACAGCCGGAGACGCCCATCTTGATCTTGTGCGGCGCCCGCAACCCGCGGAACCGGGTCTCGAGCAGGACCGCCATCCCCACGGAGTCCTGCTGGCCGTAGCGGCACCACGAGGTACCCACGCAGCTTTTCACCGTGCGCAGCGACTTGCCGTAGGCGTGACCGGACTCCATGCCCGCGTCGACCAGGCGTCGCCAGATCTGCGGCAACTCCTCCACACGCGCGCCGAAGAGATCGATCCGTTGGCCGCCGGTGACCTTGACGTACAGGTCGTGGTCGCGTGCGATCTCGCCGATCACGATGAGCTGATCGGCCGTGACCTCCCCGCCGGGCATCCGCGGGACCACCGAATAGGTGCCGTTCTTCTGGATGTTGGCCAGGAAGTGGTCGTTGGTGTCCTGCAGCGAGGCCTGCTCGCCGTCGAGAACATGGTCGGAGCTGGTCGAGGCGAGGATCGAGGCGACGGTGGGCTTGCAGATGTCGCAGCCGGAGCCGCGGCCGAAGCGCCCGATCAGGCCGGAGAAGGTCCGGATCCCGGTGACGGTGACGATCTCGAACAGCTCCGAGCGGGACTGGTCGAAGTGCTCGCACAGTGCCGTGGACTGCTCGACGCCCTCGGCCTCGAGCACCTGACGCATGAGCGGCAGGCACGACCCACACGAGGTGCCGGCGCGGGTGCACGCCTTGAGTGCCGGGACGTCGCACGCCCCGCCGCAGATCGCGTCGCGCAGCGTGCCCTTGGTGACGGCGTTGCAGGAACAGATCTGGGCGTCGTCGGGCAGCGACTCGACGCCGACACCCCCGCCGTCCGCCGCGGCGCCGGGAGTGATGAGGGACAGGGGATTGGACGACGGCAAGGTGCGCCCGAGCAGCGGCTTGAGCAGCTGGTACGGGCCCGCGTCCCCGACGAACACCCCGCCGAGCAGGGTCAGGGCGTCGTCGCTGAGGACGAGTTTGGAGTAGGTGCGCGTGACGGGGTCGTCCACCACCAACTCGAGGCAGCCGGGCGTGCGCCCGTGGGCGTCGCCGAAGCTGGCCACGTCGACCCCCATGAGCTTGAGTTTGGTGGCGAGGTCGGCGCCGGTGAACTCGGCGTCGGCGCCCGGGCCGTCGCCCAGCCGGGCGGCGACCACCTCGGCGGAGGCGTACCCGGGCCCGACCAGGCCGTAGCAGGTGCCCTCGATGGCCGCACACTCGCCGATCGCGAACACGTGCGGGTCCGAGGTGCGGCACGCCCGGTCGGTCAGCACGCCGCCCCGCTCGGCCAGTGCCAACCCGGCCCCGCGGGCGAGCTCGTCACGGGGGCGCACACCGACGGAGAACACCACGACCGCTGCCTCGACCGCGGTCGTCTCGCCGTCGTCGCCGGTCAGGGTCACCCGGACCCCGCCGTCACCGTCCGCACCGTCGCGC
>NZ_JAALDN010000443.1 GCF_014144855.1 Dietzia maris
CGACCGTCGACCTGGACGGGCATGAGCCGGTCGTTGCGCTCCACGACGTGCGGGGTCAGCCCGATCAGGCTCAACGCATTGGCGGCCTCGATGCCGAGCAGCCCGCCGCCGATCACGACGCCGTGCGCGCCGGGCCCTGCGGTCTCGGCGGCCGCGCGGATCGCGTCGAGGTCGTCGAGGGTGCGGTAGACATGGCAGCCGGGCAGGTCGTGACCGGGCACGGGCGGGACGAACGCGCGCGAGCCGGTGGCCAGGACCAGCGTGTCGTAGGAGATGAGCTCGCCGGAGTCGAGTTCGACCTGCCGCGCGGATCGGTCGATCGCCGTGACGAGGTGTCCCGAGCGGACGGTGACCCTCGGGTCGGCGGAGTGGCGGGCGTCCTCGAGGTGCAGGGCCGCACGTTCCCAGGCGCCGACATAGGCCGAGAGGCCCACGCGGTCGTACGCGGGGTCGGGTTCCTCGCCGATCACCGTGACGGCCAGGTCGGTGTCGGCGTACCGCGAGCCGAGGGTGGAGACGAATCGGTGGGAGACCATCCCGTGCCCGACGACGACGATGTGCTCAGTCATTCCTGGACCTCCTTCGAGCCTGTACCGATCAGGCTAGGAAGGCGGTGTTGCGGAACTGTGGCGTCGGATCACGGTCCCGTGACGCTTAGTTCACAGGGGACCCGGCGGCGGGTGAGGCCGCGGACGGGCTACGGGTGCGGG
>NZ_JAALDN010000444.1 GCF_014144855.1 Dietzia maris
CGAGCCCATCTTGCGCGGGATGTACCCGATCATCGCCAGGCATCCGAGAGCGAAGACCCCGGCCAGCGCGGCGACGATCCAGGCCCAGGCCTCGAAGCCGGAGTAGATGAGCAGGCCCACGGCCGCGCCCAGGACGAGCACACCGAGGATGCCCGCGGACCACTGCAGCCGCCGCACCTCGGCGAGGCTCTCGTTGTGCTTGCGGACCCAGGCGTCGTCGACGGGGATGTCGGCGAGGCGGTACTGCTCGTGCGGGGCGCGGGGGGTGCGATCGACGGCCATGGGTCCAGTATCCCAGGAACCGTCCGGACCGGACCCGCGGGTGGCCGCCGGCGTCAGCCGACCTCGGGGATCGGCGGCCCCAGCAGGTCGTCGGCGTCGATGATCCGGTAGGCGTACCCCTGCTCGGCGAGGAACCGCTGCCGGTGCGCGGCGTACTCGGCGTCGAGGGTGTCGCGCGAGACCACCGAGTAGAAGTGTGCCTGGCCACCGTCGTGCTTGGGCCGCAGCAGCCGGCCCAGCCGCTGCGCCTCCTCCTGCCGGGAGCCGAACGTCCCCGACACCTGCACGGCCACACTGGCCTCGGGCAGGTCGATCGAGAAGTTGGCGACCTTGGACACCACGAGCGTGGAGATCTCCCCGGCGCGGAACGCGTTGAAGAGCTTCTCACGCTCTTTGTTGGAGGTGGAGCCCTGGATGACCGGGGCGTCGAGCTCGTCGCCGAGCTCCTCGAGCTGGTCGAGGTAGGCACCGATCACCAGGGTCGGGGCGCCGGCGTGCTTGGCGAGGATGCTCTTGACCACAGGGATCTTGGTCCGTGCGGTCGAGCACAGCTTGTACTTGTCCTCCGCCTCGGCGGTGGCGTAGAGCATCCGTTCGTTCTCCGTGAGCGTCACCCGTACCTCGACGCAGTCGGCCGGGGCGATCCAGCCCTGCGCCTCGATGTCCTTCCACGGGGCGTCGTACCGCTTGGGTCCGATGAGGGAGAAGACGTCACCCTCTCGGCCGTCCTCGCGCACCAGGGTGGCGGTGAGCCCGAGCCGGCGCCGGGACTGCAGGTCCGCGGTCATCCGGAACACCGGCGCGGGCAGCAGGTGCACCTCGTCGTAGATCATCAACCCCCAGTCGCGGGAGTCGAACAGCTCCAACGCCCGGTGGACGCCCTTGGTCTTGCGGGTGACCACCTGGTACGTGGCGATGGTGACCGGGCGGATCTCCTTGCGCTCGCCGGAGTACTCGCCGATCTCGTCCTCGGTCAGCGTGGTGCGGGCCAACAGCTCCCGCTTCCACTGCCGACCGGCGACGGTGTTGGTCACCAGGATGAGCGTGGTGGCCTTGGCCTTGGCCATCGCGGCCGCCCCGACCATCGTCTTGCCCGCGCCGCAGGGCAGCACGACGACACCCGAGCCGCCCGCCCAGAACGAGTCGGCGGCCATCTGCTGGTAGTCGCGCAGCTCCCAGGGCTCGGTCTCGGTGGACAGGTCGATGTCGTGGGCCTCGCCGTCGACGTACCCGGCCAGATCGTCGGCGGGCCAGCCCACCTTGAGCAGCTCCTGCTTGAGGCGGCCGCGCTCGGACGGGTGCACCACGACGGTGTCGGTGTCGATGTCGGCGCCGAGCATCGGGGCGATCTTCTTGTGGCGTTTGACCTCGGCGAGCACTGCGGAGTCCAGGGAGACCAGGGTCAGTCCGTGGACCGGGCTCTTGACCAACTGGAGCCGGCCGTAGCGGGCCATGGTCTCGGCGATGTCCACCAGCAGCGGCTGCGGGACGGGGAAGCGGGAGAAGTTGACCAGCACGTCGACCACCTGCTCGGCGTCGTGGCCGGCGGCCCGGGCGTTCCACAGCGCCAGCGGCGTGATCCGGTAGGTGTGGACGTGCTCGGGGGCGCGCTCCAGCTCGGCGAACGGGGCCAGCGCCTGGCGCGCGTCGTTCGCCTGATCGTGGTCGATCTCCAGCAGCACGGTCTTGTCCGACTGGACGATCAGCGGTCCACCACTCACTCCGGCCCTCCTCGGGGTCTCACCGGACCCGCGTGGGTCCGACCCTTCATTGTCCAGGAATCCGGGTCAGCGGGTCGGGTCGACGTCGGAGACGGAGATCACGCGGTGCAGCGGCAGGGTGACGGGCTCGGCGGAATCGGGCTCGATCCCCTCGATCCGACCCCCGCCGACGGAGGCCGGCACGAGCAGTCGCGCGGTGGACCGGCCCTGGGCGTCGACGACCGAGACGGTGACGGCGGTGCCCGTGCTCGCCGCGTCGTGCAGGCGGGCGATGGCGGCCTCGCCGGTGTACGCGCCCCCTGAAGTACCCCGCGCCGAGCGCACCCGGTCGG
>NZ_JAALDN010000445.1 GCF_014144855.1 Dietzia maris
GCCGAAGAACGCCGCCCAGAACCCGCTCACCACGTACTCGGCCCCGAAGGGCTGGAACGTCGTGGTGATCCAGCCGGTGAGCATGAGCATCAGCGCGTTGACCACCAGCAGGAACAGGCCCAGGGTGAGGATCGTCAGCGGCAGCGACAGCAACTGAACGATCGGTTTGATCACCGCGTTGACCAGGGTGAACACCACCGCAACGACGAGCAGCGCCGTGATGGTGGGGACGTTCACCTCGTTCTCGATGTCGCCGGCGCCAGAGGCTGCGGCCCCGGAGATCTCGTGCAGGGTGATGCCCGGCACGATCAGCGTCGCCACCCACAGGGCGACGGCGTTGACGATCAGCCGCAATATCAGCGCCATCGAATGGTCAGCTCCTCACGTACTCGTCGGCCACGTCGAGTGCGCGGTCGAAGATGTCGAGGCCCTCGTTGGCCTCGTCCGGGGTGATGATGCACGGCGGCACCACGTGGAATCGGTTGTAGTTCATGAACAACAGCAGGCCGTCGGACTTTGCCTTACCGAACGTGCGGGCCATGGCCTCCGATGATCCACCGTAGGGCGCGAGGGGCTCGCGCGTCTCGCGGTCGGCCACCATCTCCACCGCCCAGAACACGCCGAGGCCGCGGACCTCGCCGATGGAGGGGTGCTTCTCGGCGAGCTCGCGCAGGCGCGGGCCGATGACGTCCTCGCCGATCATCTTCGCGTTCTCGACGATCTTCTCGTCGCGCATGAGGTTGATCGTCGCGACCACGGAGGCGCAGGCCAGCGGGTGCCCGGCGTAGGTCAGGCCACCGGTGTAGGGCGTGGTCTCGAAGGAGGCGGCGATGCGGTCGTGCAGGATGACGCCGCCGAGCGGGACGTAACCCGAGTTGGAGCCCTTGGCGAAGGTGATGAGGTCGGGCGCCCAGTCGTCGTCGCCGGAGCGGAAGTGGTCCAGGGCGAGCCACTCGCCGGTGCGGCCGAAGCCGGACATCACCTCGTCGCAGATCATGACGATCCCGTACTTGTCGCAGATCTCGCGCACACCGCGCAGGTAGTCGGCGGGCGGCACCATGATGCCGACCGTGCCGGGCACCGACTCGATGATGAGGGCGGCGAAGTGGTCGGGGCCCTCGAGGCCGATGAGCGAGTCGAGGTGCTCGAGCGCCCGGTCGCATTCCTGCTTGTCGTTCTCGGCGTAGAACTGCGAGCGGTACAGGAACGGGGCGTGGAAGTGCACGGCGCCGGTGTTGCCCATGTCGTTGGCCCAGCGGCGGGTGTCACCGGTGAGGTTCATCGAGGTGGTGGTGGCGCCGTGGTAGCTGCGGAACGCCGACAGGGTCTTGTGGCGGCCGGTGTGGCGGCGGGCCATGCGGACGGCGTGCTCGACGGCCTCGGTGCCGGCGTTGGTGAAGAACACGCGGTTCATCCCGGCGGGCGCGACCTCGGCGACGAGGCGGGCGGCCTCGGCGCGGGCGGCGTTGGCGTGCGCCGGGTTGATGGTGCACAGCTCGGCGGCCTGGTCCTGGATGGCCTTGACGATCACCGGGTGCTGATGGCCGATGTTGGTGTTGACCAGCTGCGAGGTGAAGTCGAGCAGCCGGTTGCCGTCCCCGTCGGTGAGGTGGCAGCCCTCGGCCGCGGTGACGACCATCGGGTCGCTCGAACCCCAGGCCGACCACGGGGTCAGGACGTGGGCGCGTTCCTTCTCGTAGACCTCACGGGCGGCGGCGTTCTGGGGTGCGGGCACTTGCGGTACTCCTGTGGTCGACGACGGTGGCCGTCGCCCATCATGTCAGTTCCGCCGCGCCGCCTCGGGCCAGCGCCCCACGATGCGGAACGCGGGGGTCTGGAGGCGCGGAACGCGGGCGCCGAGCAGCGCGGAGCGCGGGGTCAGAAGAGCGCCCCCTGCGCACTGTCCACGGCCTGGGCCCCGGCGACGGGCCGCCCGGGGGCGACGGCGGCGAGCATCTCCTCGAACCGCGCGTACGGCACCAGCTCGAGCCCCTTCTTGCGGGCGAACGCGGTCCGACCCCGCACGGCACCCGGTGCATCGCACACTGCGAGGGACGTGCGGGACGAGATGCGGTCGGCGACGTAGAGACCGGAGTCGACGACGAGGCCGGCGATCTCCTCCGGATCGCGGTCCACGTCCTGGGTGAAGACCACCTCCATGCCCTGCACCAGCCCGCCGCCGCGCTTGAGCCGCCCGGCCGGCCGCCACAGCCTGGGGGCGGCGAGGGCCTCCGCCCACACCGTGGACACCAGGTAGCCGGTCTCGGGATGCGCCACCATCGCGTCGAGCTCGCGCAGCTTCGGCTGCACGTCCTTGCCCCTGGCCACCTCGAGCAGTCCGGCGAACACCCCGGCCAACACGAGGGCGTCATCGTGGGCGTCGTGCGCGGCCCGCTGCACCACCCCGAAGTGGGCGGCGAGCGTCGACAGTTTGAGGTCGGCGGTGGACAGGTGCAGCCGACCGGCGAAATCCAGGGTGCACAGGAACCGCTCGAGCGGCGCCGGGAGTCCTGCCCGGCGGGCCTCGGCTGCGAGGAACGACGCGTCGAAGGCGGCGTTGTGGGCGACGACCGTCCTCCCGTCGAGCACCCGGTCCAACTCCGCGGCCACGTCCGGGAAGCGTGGTTTGCCCGCGAGGAGTGCCGGGGTGAGGCCGTGCACGTGGACCGGCCCCGGGTCGACGCCCGGATTGAGCAGGGTCGTGAACTCCTCGACCACCTCGCCGTCGTCGTCGATCACCACCGCGGCCACCGACAACACACGGTCGACCGCCGGCGTCATCCCCGACGTCTCGACGTCCACCACCACCCAACCTGCCATGCCCACCATCGTCCCAGACCCCTCCGACATCCCGGCCGTCACCGTCGCAGGTCACGGCGTTCACACCGCGTTTTCCGCCCGGACGCCCACGGGCGTTACTGTCTACGCCGTTCGATCAGCCCCGGCCGCGAGGTCCGGTCCGACCCAGGAGGCCCCGTGCGGCGGTACCGGCCCGACACGCCCGCGGCGCGGCTGCGCGACGCCCACGCCCGC
>NZ_JAALDN010000446.1 GCF_014144855.1 Dietzia maris
CCGCCCGCCGACGCCGCCGGTGTCACGGAGACGGACACCCGGATCGTGACCGATGCGCCCCCGCAGCCGGTGGCCGTCGACGAGCAGGTGGTCCGCTCGGTCGCCCACCGGGTCCTGGAGGAACAGGGGCGGCCGGCCCACCTGACCGACGTGGACCTCGTCGCCCGCGACGTGCTGGCCGGCGGCCCCGTCGAGGCCGGAGAGGTGGACGAACTGACGCGTCAGACCCTGCTCGGGAACGGTCCCGGCGCCCCGGACACCGTCGGCGAACCCGCGCCATCCCGGTGCCCACCGACCGCCCGGGCGTGCGTCGACGTCGACGGCAAGCGGGCCTGGATGGTCGACGACGGGGAGATCACCTACGGTCCCGTCCCCGTGACCACCGGCATGCCCGGCTACGAGACCGCGCGGGGCGCGCACCGGATCCTGCGGCACGTGCGCCACGACCACAGCCGGGTCTTCGACTCCCCGATGCCGTACTCGACCTACTTCACCGTGGACGGCATGGCATTCCACCAGGGTCGGCTGGACGAACCGTCCCACGGGTGCGTCCACCTGGGCCAGCAGGCGGCCGCACACTTCTTCGAGCAACTGAGGGTCGGAGACGAGATCGTCGCATTCTGACCACGGGGCGGGGCGATCGTTGTGCACCTGAGCCTGGCCCGGCTGTGCGTGTCGGTCTAGCGTCGTGGGCATGACAGGTCCCCCGCTGCCGCTGCCACGGCTCTCGGCCCCGGCGACGCGCGCCCTGGCCACCGCGGGAATCACCGACCTGCGGCACCTCGACGGCACCCCGGAGAAAGACGTCCTCGCGCTCCACGGGGTGGGACCGTCCCAGCTCGGCGTCCTGCGCGAGGCGCTGACCGCCGCCGGGCTCGCCTTCTCCGCCCCCGTGTCCCGGCCCGCGGCCACCGGCCGCAACGACAACACCGCGCTACTACCCACCGGGGCGCCGCCGAGGCAATGGATCGAGGGCCTTCCCACCGCTCGGCGCGTCGACGACGGCCTGCGACTGCTCGCGATGTTCGACGAGATCACCGGGGAGCCGGCCTCGATGTGGGCCGGTTCGATCGTCGGATACGGACACAGCCACTACGTCTACGACAGCGGCCGGGAGGGCGACACCTTCGTGGTGGGCTTCAGCCCGAGGTCGTCGGCGACATCCCTCTACGGGCTCCTGGGCGGGCCGGACGAGGAGGAGCAACTGGCCCGACTCGGCCCCCACAAGAGCGGAAAGGGCTGCCTCTACGTGACCAGGCTCGACCGGATCGACGTCCGCGCGCTGCGCGACATGGTCGCCAGCGCGTGGGACCGGCGGGCGGCCGGCGCGGGGGCGCCTTGACCGGCGACCCGAGCGC
>NZ_JAALDN010000447.1 GCF_014144855.1 Dietzia maris
CTCGACGAGGGAGTCCGGGACGTACACCTGGGTGAGCGTCAGGTTGGACGTCCATGTGCTGGCGGAGCTCCGTGCGTTCCGGGGGATGAGCAGGAACACCGAGGCCACCAGGACGAGATACGCGGGCATGATCCGGACGAGTCGGGAGCGCAGATAGTCGCGGGCGGGCCGTGCGGTCCCCGTGCCTCCCCGGCGTGCGTGCAGGGCGTGCGCGCGCCACAGCAGGAAGCCCGAGAGCGCGAAGAACACGGCCACGGACAGGTCGAAGCGGCCCCAGACGCGGTTGAGGAACGACCCCGTCGAGGCCCCGGTCTGGAACGCGACATGGGTGGTGAGTACAGCGAACGCGGCGACCGCCCGGAGCCCCTCGAGCGCCGGCACGAAGCCCGTCGCGGAGGGCAGTGTCCCGACTCGATGGTCGGGGGTGCCAAATGCGTTCTTCATCACTGTTAATCTTCTCCTGATGATGGTCCGGTCTGGCAGCCGACCCGGGGACGTTACCCGGGCGTGACCACGGACCGAGGGCGCGACTCCAGGAGGACAACCGATGGCACGACAGAGCAGTTCCGCGGGACGGAGGTCGTCGGTGCCCGCGCTGGTCCTCGTCGGGCTCGGCGCATTCTTGATCACTATCGCACTGGCGCTCGTGTTCTTCGTGGTGCCGGCGCAGAAGAAGACCCCGCTGGACATCAATTCGACGACCGTCACCGAGGTCGCGCCGGGGGCGGTCCTCGTGGGCAGGGCGCTGGCGGGCAACGCGCCCACCGAGCTCAACGCGGACCGGCCCGAGTGCCGTCCCGAGGACGGGGCCGAGGCCGCGGCCGGGGACGAGGGAGAGGGCGACGCGCCCGAGGGTGAGGCCGCCGAGACCGAGCAGGCCTTCCCCGTCTCGTGCTTCATCGACAACGACATCCCCCTGTACTCGCAGCGTCGGGTGATGGCCGTCGAGCCGTCGGACGCCGACGTCATCACCCTGCAGGCCGCCCAGTCGCTGCTGCGCGAGGACATCGCGGGCGGCGACGAGGTCGAGGCGCTGATCAACGCCACAATCGACCGCATCACGCTGGACCGCGTCACGGCGCAGCCGGTCGACGAGGCCACCAGCACCCTGCAGGTCGTCGCGGGCGGCGCCGACGACACCGCCCCCACGGGTTTCGTCCGCGAGGGGCTGCAGTACAAGTTCCCGTTCGACACCGAGCAGCGGGCCTACGACTACTTCGACGCCAGCACCTTCACCACCAACCCGATCGAGTTCGTCGGCGAGACGTCCGTCGGTGGGATCGAGGCCTACGAGTTCACCCAGAACCTCGGCCCGATCGACATGTGGTCCTCGATCCGCGATCACTTCGCCTCGATCTCCGACGGCTACGACCCCGCCGTCGAGTCGGTCCTCGCCAGCTACCGCCGCGAAGGCATGACCGCCGGCCAGTGGGGCCTCGAGGGTGACCCGGAGCGCCCGGTCGACATGCGACGCTTCTACACCAACACCCGCACGGTGTACGTGAACCCGGCCACCGGCCAGATCATCAACGGCAAGGAGGACATCTTCCAGTTCTTCGCCGAGGACCAGGCCGAGGCCGACGCCTTCTTCTCCGACAAGGCCCGCCTGGAGGAGGAGAAGGCCGAGCCGACCCGCACGGCCGTCCGCTTCCAGTCCGGCTGGAACGACGAGACCCAGGAGAGCACTCTGGCCGCGGCGCAGGACAGCGCGGACACGCTCAACACGTTCGGTCGTATCGTCCCGGCGGTGCTGGGCATCCTCGGCCTGCTCTCGCTGATCGGTGGCATCGTGCTGGGCCTGCGCGGGAGCCGCGGCGGCACCGGCGGACGGACCACCCGGACCCGCGCCTGATCTGTCAGACCCCGCGGCCGCCCGCCTGACCGGAGCGGGGGCCGCACCCGGAGCATCGCCAAGAGCGTTCCGCACACGACACCCGAGTGGGAGTGTGCGGAACGCTCTTCTCGTTGGGTGACGGACCCGCGACCGCCGCGCAGCCGACCGCGACCGACCGCGACCGAC
>NZ_JAALDN010000044.1 GCF_014144855.1 Dietzia maris
CGAACCGCGCGGCCAGCCGGGCGGCCTCCAGTGCGTGCTCGCGGCCGGCGCCGCGGTCGATGCTCACGATGGACCCGGTCCACACGCCGTGACGGCGCCCGGCGTCGGACGCGGCCGGGAGGATGAACTCGAGCGCCTCCTCCGCGGAGCCGAACGCCACCGCCTTCTCGGGGATCGACGCGAACTCCAGCGCCACCACACCCTGCGCGGCGGCGTCGGCGACCACCTCGTCCAGTAGCCGTCCGACCCGCTCCGGGGTGTGGAGCAGATCGATGAGCAGGCCGTACGCGCCGAGGAACGCGGTGAAGTCCGCATACTCCACGAGGGGCGGCACCTCGATGCCGTCCTCCGCGCACCACTGCCTCAGGGTGGCCTCTCGCATCGCTGCCTCGAGGTGCACGTGCAGGTGCGCCTTGGGTAGCGCGGTGAAGCGGTCGCGGGCGCTCGTGCGGGGGGTCATTTCTCGGCCTTGACCTCGCGGGCATCGTCGGCGACGTGCTGGTGGGTCATGGGGTCGGTGCCGTCCCACGAGGAGACGTTCCGCGCCTTGGGAAGGTCGTCGCGGTGGAACACCGGGTTGTGGCCCTTGGCCCGCTGCTGCAGGTAGTGCTGGAGGAGCGCCACCGCGAGACCGCCGAGCGGGATGATCGCGATGAGGTTGATGGTGGCCATGACGCCCATGAACAGGTCGGCGAGGTTCCAGATGAGGTCGACCGAGCCCAGGCTGCCACCGAGGACGGCGAGCACCACGAGGATGCGGAAGGTACGCAGTGCGGCGGGGTTGCCGCGCAGGAAGGTGATGTTGGCCTCGCCGTAGTACGAGTTGCCCAGGATGGAGGAGAACGCGAGGAAGAAGATGACGACCATGAGGAAGGGGACGCCCCAGTCGCCGACCGAGGCGGCCAGCGAGTCCTGGGTGAGCGTGATGCCCTCGCGGTCACCGCCGAACTCCGGGTTGGTCAGCAGGATGATGAAGGCGGTGGCCGAACACACGATGATGGTGTCGAAGTAGACGCCGAGCGCCTGGACGAGGCCCTGCTTGACGGGGTGGGAGACCGATGCGGTGGCGGCGGCGTTGGGCACCGAGCCCATGCCGGCCTCGTTGGAGAACAGTCCGCGGCGCATGCCCTGCATGATGGCCGCGCCGACCGCGGCGCCGGCGACCTCGCGGAGCCCGAGCGCGTGGCCGACGATGAGGGAGATCATCCCCGGGACCTCGGTGATGTTGAGGGCGACGACGACGAGGGCGACGACGATGTATGCCACGGCCATCACGGGGACCAGGATCTCGGTGACCGCGGACAACCGGCGGACGCCACCGAAGATTACGGCGCCCACGAGGAGGGCGAGGGCGATGCCGATGATCAGGCCCGGGGTGAAGCCCTCGAGGGAGAACTGGTTGCGGACGGACTGCGCGATCGAGTTGGCCTGGACGGCGTTGAACACGAACCCGTAGGTGACGGTGATGATCACGGCGAAGGCGATGGCCAGCGGCTTCCAGCCCAGCCCGTCGCGGATGTAATAGGCGGGCCCGCCCACGTAGGAGTCCTTGCCCTTGACCTTGTACAGCTGCGCCAGGGTGGACTCGACGAACGCGGTGGCGCCGCCGATGATGGCGAGGAGCCACATCCAGAACACCGCGCCCGGCCCGCCGACCGTGATCGCGATCGCGACGCCGGCGACGTTCCCGGTACCCACGCGGGAGGCGGCGGAGATGGTGAAGGCCCGGAAGGCGGAGATGCCCTTCTTGTCCTCCTCGATGTCCGACGGCTTCTCGAAGATCGCCCTGATCATCTCCGGGAACATCCGGATCTGGACGATGAGGGTGGTGACGGAGAAGTAGAGACCGGCGACGACGAGTAGCGCGATCACCGCGTACCAGTAGACGTCGTTGATGGACACGATGAAGTCGGTGACAGCGCTCACACGGTGACGGTATCGGATCACGGCCGCGGAGGCGATCCGACCTACCCTGGGAGTCGTGACCGACTTCGCACCGACCGCCCCGGACGTCGCCCTGCTCTTCGAGGGCGGCGGTATGCGGGCGGTGCACACCGCCGGAGTCGTGGAGACGTTGATCGAGGCGGGCATCCACACCGGGTTGGTCGCGGGGATCTCGGCGGGTGCCTCCCACCTGGCGAACTACGTGTCACGCGACGCGGTCCGGGCCCGCAAGAGTTTCGTGGAGATGGCGGCGGACCCGAACTTCGGCGACTGGCGAAGCTTCGCCCGCGGCAAGGGTCTGTTCAACGCCGAGTACATCTACGAGCAGGCCGGACTGCCGGACGAGGTGCTCCCGTACGACTTCGAGACGTTCGACGCCAGCGGTACCGAGGCGCGGATCGGGACGTTCCGCTGCTCCGACGGAGAGACCGTCTTCTGGGGCGAGGACGACATCACGTCGATGAGCGACCTCATGAGGATGGTCCGGTCGTCGTCGACGATGCCGGTGTGGATGCCGCCCGTGCTCATCGACGGCGAGTACTACGTCGACGGGGCGCTGGGCCACGACGGCGGGATCCCGCTGTCGGCGGCTCGCGACGCGGGGTACGACAAGTTCCTGGTGGTGCTCACCCAGCCGCACGGGTATCGGAAGATCCCGCCACGGCGGCTGACGCCGTTCTACCGCTCCTACTTCCGCCGGTTCCCGGCGGTGGGGGAGGCGCTGATGCACCGCTGGGCCCTCTACAACGAGACCCTCGACGAGATCGAGGCGTTGGAGGAGTCGGGCGAAGCACTGGTCTTCCGCCCGCACCGGGTGATGATCCGCAGCTACGAGCGGCGCGTCGACCGTCTCGCCGAGGCGTATGTCCTCGGGCGGGAGCAGGCCAGGCGTGAGGTCGACACCTGGCTCGACTTCTGCGGGATGTAAAGCTTCCGAAATCGCGACACGCCCCGGTGGCGGACCACCGGGGCGTGTCGAATCAGATCAGGAGCCGAACAGCTCCGCGCCACCACTGAGGGTGCCGAGTACGTAGGCCGGGAGGCGCAGCAGGCCGTCGATGGCCGCCGAACCGAACGGCGCGGGGATGAGCTCGGCCGAGCCCGCTGCAAGTCCTGCCCAGAAATCAGAGAACATGGTGTGTCCTTTCGATGTGGTACCCACCAGCTGTGGGCTATGTCTCAGACAGTACGGTCGGTCGCGGGGCCGACGCCACCGCCGAATCGTGAACTTTCCGCTCCTTAACTAATTGCCTAACCGTTATGCTGCACGGTTCCCAC
This sequence comes from Dietzia maris, assembly GCF_014144855.1. Taxonomy (GTDB): domain Bacteria; phylum Actinomycetota; class Actinomycetes; order Mycobacteriales; family Mycobacteriaceae; genus Dietzia; species Dietzia kunjamensis. The sequence continues at coordinate 3,223 of NZ_JAALDN010000044.1, forward strand.
TTTATGAGGAAATGCCTAGGCTGACGGCGGGGCGTCTGGGGTGCGGATCCACCACAGGGATGGGTCGTCAGATCAGCTCCGGAAGGAGTGCATCATGGGAAGTCTCGTAGAGCTCGCCGGGTCGTCGATGGCGGCGGCCGGCAGTCTCGTACAGGAGTCCGGCTCGACCCTCGTGGATTCGGCGACGTTCCTCCCGTTCCACATCGTCCAGATCCTCTGGGGGACCCTGTTCGGCATCGCCGGGGATCTCGGCTCGACCTTGCCGGGGGCCTGACCTCGACGTCACCTGAGTGACGACGGGCGGGCGGGGGTCGGTTAGGTCACCCTGGATAGACAGACCAGTCTGTTCTGACTATTGTCGCGGGCATGACCGATACTGCAGCCGCCCCCCGCCCTGCTCGTCCCGCGCGGGCGCCCAAGCCGCAGGGGCAGTGGAAGATCGACGGCAAGCTGACGCTGAACCACAACGAGGAGTTCAAGCTCACCGACGACGCGCTCAACGTGCGCCAGCGGATCCTGGACACGTACTCCAAGGAGGGCTTCGGCTCGATCCCGTCGGACGACCTCTCCGGCCGTATGCGCTGGTGGGGCCTGTACACCCAGCGTAGGCAGGGCCTCGACGGCTCCCGCACCTCCAAGCTGGAGGCCGACGAGCTGCAGGACGAGTACTTCATGATGCGCGTCCGTACCGACGGGGGCGCGGTCACCACCGACCAGCTGCGCGTGCTCGCGGGGATCTCGACCGACTTCGCCCGCGGCACCGCCGACATCTCCGACCGGCAGAACATCCAGTACCACTGGATCGCGATCGAGGACGTCCCCACCGTCTGGCAGCGGCTCGAGGACGTGGGGATCGACACCGTCGAGGCCTGCGGCGACTGCCCGCGCGTCATCCTCGGCAGCCCGGTGGCGGGCGTCGCCGAGAACGAGATCCTCGACCCCACCCCGGTGATCGCCGAGATCAAGGCCAAGTACATCGGCACCCCCGAGTTCTCGAACCTGCCGCGCAAGTTCAAGTCCGCCATCACCGGCCACCCGAGCCTGGACGTGGTCCACGAGATCAACGACATCTCGCTGGTGGGCGTCGAGCATCCCGAGCTCGGTCCCGGTTACGACCTGTGGGTGGGGGGCGGCCTGTCCACGAACCCGCAGCTCGCGACCCGCATCGGCGTGTTCGTCCGCCAGGAGGAGGCCGCCGAGGTCTGGGCCGCCGTCGTGGGCATCTTCCGCGACTACGGCTACCGCCGCATGCGCACGCGCGCCCGGCTCAAGTTCCTCATCAAGGACTGGGGCGCCGAGAAGTTCCGTCAGGTCATGCAGGACGAGTACCTGGGCCGCGAGCTGCCGGACGGCCCGGCACCCCGCCGCGGTGTCGGCTCGGGTGACCACGTGGGCGTCTTCGAGCAGAAGGACGGCCGCTACTACGTGGGCGCCGCTCCGACCGTCGGCCGCGTGGGCGGCGAGAAACTGGCGCAGGTCGCCGACCTCGCCGAGGCCGCGGGATCCAAGCGCGTCCGCTTCACCCCGCACCAGAAGCTGCTCGTGCTGGACGTCGAGCCGGACAAGGTCGACCAGCTGGTCGACGGACTGGCCGAGATCGGCATGTACGCCCGCCCGAGCTCGTTCCGCCGCGCCACCATGGCGTGCACCGGCATCGAGTTCTGCAAGCTCGCCTTTGTCGACACCAAGGACACGGCGACCGCGCTGGTCGACGAGCTGGAGCGGCGCTTCGCCGACGACGCGCCCCTGCGCACGCCGCTGTCGATCCACCTCAACGGCTGCCCCAACAGCTGCGCCCGGATCCAGACCGCCGACATCGGACTCAAGGGCCAGCTGCTCGACGGTGACACCCCCGGATTCCAGGTCCACCTGGGCGGCGGGCTGGCCTCCCAGGACCAGGAGTCGGGTGGGCTCGGGCGCACGGTCCGCGGCCTCCGCGTGCCGTCGGCGGAGCTGCCCAACTACGTCGAGCGCGTGATCCGCAAGTACATGGACACCGGTGCCGGCGGCGAGACCTTCGCCGAGTGGGCGCACCGGGTGGACGAGGAGGCCCTCGTATGACGGCTGTAGCTCTGGACCTGCTGCCCCGCAGCACGGTCCTCACCCCCGGCCCCGGTCGGAAGCGCACCGCCGCCGAGCTCAAGGCGATCGCCGAGGAGGCCGGCCGTCGCTTCGACGACCGCGGCCTCTACGGGAACCACTCCGAGATCGACCCCGCCGAGGTCCTGGCGTGGGCGGGCGAGACCTTCGGTGACGCGCTCGCGGTGGCCTGCTCCATGGCCAACACGGTCGTGCCGGAGATGACCGCACCCCACGCCCCCGGCGTGGACGTGCTGTTCCTCGACACGAGCTACCACTTCTCCGAGACCGTCGGCGTCCGCGACGCGCTCGCGGCCACTCCCGGCCTCAACGTGGTGGACGTCCGCAGCCCGGCGACCCGCGAAGAGCACGAGGCCGCCCTCGGACCGCGCCCCTTCGAGACCGACCCCGAGCTGTGCTGCCGCCTGCGCAAGGTGGAGCCGCTGGACGCCGCCCTGTCCGGCTACGAGGCCTGGATCACCGGCCTGCGCCGCGTGGACACCGACCACCGGGCCGGCGCGGCCATGGTCGAGTGGGACGAGAAGCACTCCATGGTCAAGATCAACCCGCTGGTCGCGTGGACCCTCGAGCGTGTCCACGACTACGCGGCCGAGCACGGCTGCCTGCTCAACCCGCTGCTCGACGACGGCTACCCGTCGATCGGCTGCGAGCCGTGCACCCGCCGCGTCGAGGCCGGAGCGGATCCCCGCTCGGGCCGCTGGGCGGGATCGTCCAAGACCGAGTGCGGCATCCACCTGTGACCAGCGCGCTCTCGGCGCCGCCCGCCGGCCCGGCACCGACGCCGGCGCTGGACGGG
>NZ_JAALDN010000448.1 GCF_014144855.1 Dietzia maris
CGGCTGGCGGGGGATTTCGACGCCGCGCCGGGCGCGAGACGCCAGGTCCGGAAGCGAGACGCCTTGCCCGGGAGCGAGACGCCATCGGTGGGGGCGGGGGCGCCGGGCGCTGGCCCGAGGTCACGCTGCGCGGCCCGGGCCCCGTCCGAGGGAATTCTGGATCCTCATCGCCTCGCGGATGATGGGCACGATCCTGCCGCGCAGATAGTCCTCCCACTGCCAACGCCGGAAGATGTTGCCCAGTGCTTCGATGTTGTTCTGCCGCTTCTTCTCGTCGCGCAGCTTCTGGCGGACGGACCCCTCGCCGTCGTCGATCCCGTACTTCCCCGACCCGTCGGCCTCGCCGACGAGCCCCCATTCTTCCCAGTACATGTCTACGAAGGTCGAGGTCCCGTCCGGGAAGATGAACTCCCGCTGGAGTTGCGGCATCGGCAGACCGGCGCGGCTGATGGTGACCCTGCTGACCGATTCGAGGACAGACTGGGCGCCCGGGTCGGCGAACGCCACCACGGCCCGGGCCCTCGCGACGCCGACCCTGCCGGCAGCGGCCTCGAGCTCGAACGCCAGATCGCCCGGGCTGCACAGCTTACGACGCAACGCCTCGTCCGCCGCACACACCGCGCCGGTGAAGGGACTCGACCGCGCGACGTCGACGATCGTCCGCGCCGGGGTCGTCACCGGGATCCCGTCCACCTCGGTCACGACGTCGGCGAGATCGAGATTGTGGCAGATCGAGCTCTTCCTGCGCCTGCTCCCGCTCCCGGGGCGGTGCCTGGTGGTGGTGACCCGCCGGGTATCCATTCCGTGGACGGGGAGGCCGTGCAACACGAGGGCTGACGTGTGGGACATCGCAGTCCCCGGGCTGATGCTCCCCGCCGCGGCCCGCGAGCGCATCTCGAGGATTGCCTCGGCCTGGTCGGGTCCGGTGGGGACGTCCGATGCGAGCGCGTAGACGCCGTGGCGAACGCGGTGGAGCTGACCCGTTCGTTCGGCGTGTTCTCGTGCTCGGCGGCTATACCCGCGCGCGAGGAGTTCGGCTGCGGACATGACGACTGGGCGGGAGTGATCGGTGCTCATGTCAAGGCAGTATTGCGCTGGGGGAGGCGGGGATCGCCGCAGCGGGGGCCGCTTCCGGCTCGGCCTGTGGAGACGGCCGGGGTTGTGGATTCCGGGGCACGGGCGGTCGTGTGCAGGCGCGTCGGAAAGAGCTCGACGGACTGTCGTCTACTTGACGGACTGCCGGCTACTTGACCGGCTATGCACCGCCCGCGCCCCAGCCGCGCGGCCCAGCCGCGTGCCACCATGGCGTCCCGCCCACACCGCGGTGCACGCGAGACGCCATGGTCAGGGGCGGCTGCAACAGGGGCAGCTGCGGCAGAGCTACTGCGACAGGGCTAGTGCGACTGGGGCGGGCGCCGCAAGGGCGGCCGACGCACGGGCTGCTGCTGGAGGCGCGGCCGGACGCGGGACCGGTCACCTCCGGGACCCACTCACCTCCTCGGCCGGGGCAGTTCGCGCGTGCGCGGGGCGTACCCCCACTGGTGGCGGCCCAACCGCGACGGCGGCAGCAGGGATCCGAAGTCGGGCAGACCGTCGTCGGCGAGCATCTCGTCATCGATCGTCACGCTCACCACGCGTCCGAGCAGCATCGCGCTGGTGCCCAGGTCGATCACGTCATGGCGCACGCACTCGAACGCGATCGGCGCCTCGGCGACCCGTGGCGGCGCGACGACGTCCGAGGGGTCGGCGGTCAGCCCCTGCATCTCGAACTCGTCGACCTCCGGGCCGACGGGCGCCGAGGTGGCGTTCATGACCTCCATCAGCGACTCGGTGCCGATGTTCACCACGAACTCGCCCGTCCCCACGACGTTGCGATAGGTGTCCTTTCGCCCGATCGAGGTCACGGACAGGATCGCCGGGTCGGCGCAGGCGACGGTGAAGAACGAATACGGCGCGAGGTTGGGCACCCCGTCGACCGAGATCGTCGACACCCACGCGATCGGGCGCGGTGTGATCGACGCGGTGAGCAGGGCGTACATGCCCTTGGCCGGGGGATCATCCGGGGTGTGAACGATGCGCATCCGCCCATTGTGCCGCCGTCTGCGTTGCCGTTTCGGTCATAGCCCGGTGGGGCATGTCGACGCTGCTCTAGCGTGGGGACGAATCGACGGGTGCAAGAGTGAGCGGTCGGCGTTGACTGGTCGGCGAGCGAGAGGAGCCGGGGCTATGGCGGCGAACGACGGGATCCGGATCCCCCTGCGCGACCAGCTGTGGCTGCTCATGGACCGCCCGGACAACCTCATGTACATCAACTGTCTGGTGTGGTTCGCCGAGATCCCCGACTGGGACGAGGTCACCCGGGCCATCCAGACGCGGATGGTCGAGGCGCACCCGGTGTTCCACCGCATCCCGGTCCGCCGGGGCCGCCGCTGGTACTGGGTCGACGACCCCGACTACGACATCTCGAACCACCTCGTGCGCAGCCGGCTTCCCGAGCCGGGCGGTCGCGCCGAGGCCGAGGCCTACATCGCCGAGCAGATGGCGGTGCAGTTGCCGAAGGGGCAACCGTTGTGGCGGGCCGAGTTCATCGAGGGCTAC
>NZ_JAALDN010000449.1 GCF_014144855.1 Dietzia maris
ATCCTGTTCCGCGTCCAGCACGGCGTCGTCGACGGGATCCGGCTCACCCAGCTCGTGCTGGGTCTGTGCGAACACGAGGACGACTCGTCCCTGCCCAGCGTCGGCCGGGATCTCGCGCCCTCCGGCGGCGGCATCCTCGGGGCGGTCACCGGCGCGGGTGCCGGACTGGCCAAGGACTCGTGGGGGATCGCCCGGGGCGTGACCGGCGCCACACTCCGGTTCCCGCTGACGCTGGCCCGCCTGGCGCGGGACGTCGCGGCACCCGGTCGGACGCTGACGCGGGTCCCGACGCGCGTCGTGGAGTCGTTGACGGACAACATCAACGCGGAGAACCGGACCGCCAACACCTACCGGGGCGTCTTCCGGCTGCTGTTCGAGCCGCGATCCCCCGAACTGTCCTGGAGCGGAAAGGCGCACGCGGAGAAGAAGGTCTCCTGGATCGCGGGGCTCGACCTGGCGGCGGTCAAGCGGGTGGCGAAGGTGCACGACACGACCGTCACCACCGTGATGCTGGCCGCCGTGTCCAAGGCGCTCACCGAGTACCTCGACACCCAGGGCGACCGGCGGGTCTCCGACATCAATCTCATGGTGCCGATGGCGGTCTCCGCGGTCGGTGACGAGTTGCCGGAGGAACTGGGTAACCACATCACGCTCATCCTCATGAGACTCCCGTTGTGGGTCGACGACACCGACGAGCTCATCGAGGCGATCACCACGTCGATGACGCGGGTGCGCTATTCCCTCGAGCCGCACGTCAACTTCGCCACCATGCTCACCGTGGCCGTCACGCCCGGCCCGGTGGCGCACGCGGTGATCGACCTGTTCGCCAACAAGACCGTCGGCCAGCTGACCTCGGTGCCCGGGCCCGTCTCCACCGTCTCGCTGGCCGGCAAGCCGGTGTCGGGGATGCTCGGGTGGGTGCCGATGAGCGGCGACCAGGCGTTGGGGATCTGCATCTTCAGCTACGACGGCACGGTCTCCGTGGGCATCGCCACCGACGCCGAACTCATCCCCGAACCGGGAGCGGTCGCCGGGATGATCGAGGGCCAGTTCACCACGTTCGACGGCTGGTACGACGAGGACTGAGCCCGCCGCCGGCCACCGAGGGCCGGCCACCCCGCCGCCGGCCACCACTTCGCCGTTCACCACTGCGTCGGTCACCACTGCGCCGGTCACCACTGCGCCGGTCACCACTGCGGGGCCGGCACCTCCGGGTGCGCGGCGAACCAGGCTCCGATGTAGGACATGTCGATGCCCTGGTCCTCGGCGATCAGCTCGTACATCGTCCGGCTGTCGATCGCCTCGCGCAGGATGTCGGCGTGTCCGGAGTGGCGGGCGATCTCGTTCAGCGCGTGCATCGCCGCCCAGCGTCCGTTGAACGGCGGCTGGCCGGGCGGGAACCACGGCATCTCGGCGGGTACCGGCACCGGGGCGTCGAGGTCGCACGTCCGGAGGTTGTCGAGGGCGGCGGAGTGCCGCCGGTCGAATTCGGCGAGGATCTCCTCGGCGGTGGCGTCGGGGTCGACCCGGTTGACGGTCTCGGCCCAGGCGAACGCCTCCGGCAGCGACCGCCCGGTCGCGGGCGCGTCGGGCGCGGCGGCGGC
>NZ_JAALDN010000450.1 GCF_014144855.1 Dietzia maris
CTCGCCGCCGGGCAGTCGCAGCAGGCCGCAGGCGTCCGCCATCTCCACGAACGCGGTGTCGGGGTCGATGGCGGCGAACGAGGTCTCGACCGGCTCGCCGGTGGGCCCCGATGCCGTGACGGGCACGGTCCGGGCGCCGCCGGCGACCATCACCTCGAGACTGCCGCCCCCACCGTCGGCGACCGGGCGTTCCAGCACATCGGTGTCGGGGTGCGCCCGACGGGCGCCCTCGGCCGCGTGGTGGCACGCCTCGACAGCGGTGAGGGAGCCCTTGAAGGCCCCGCAGGCCACGACGATCGTCACACCTGCATCATCCCCCATGAGTGTCGGCGGACACACGACGGCCCGGGATCGTGAGGGGGAGGGGCACGATCCCGGGCCGGGAAGGCGCGTCGTGGACGCGGGGGTTATCAGCCCAGCGAGCCGAAGTTCAGCCCGGCGTCGGCCTCGACCTCGGCGTCGACGGTGGCGCCGGTGGTGGTGTCGTCCTCGGCGCCGGAGCTCAGGCCGGCGAGCGACCCGCTCAGCGACCCGGTCTCGGCGGCGGTCTCATCGACGGGGGGCTCATCGGTGGTCTCGTCACCCGAGCCGAGCGAACCGCTGGTGGCCGGGGCCTCCTCGGTCACCGCGGCGGTCGTGACGCCGTCGGTGTCATCGGTGGTCTCGTCGCTGCTGCCCAGCGAGCCGCTGTCGGCGTCGGCGTCGGTCGCATCCTCGTCGGCGGAGCCGGTGGCCGACCCGGTCGCGGTCTCGGTCTCGTCCTCGGCGGAACCGGAGTTGCCGTCGATCAGCGCGCTGCCGGTGTTCGGCGAGACGCCGAGGCTACCCAGCTCGACGGAGCCCGGGTTGGGGGTCTCGGCATCGAGGTTGAGGTTGAACGCCAGGCTGCCCAGGTCGAGGTCGAGGTCGGTGCCCAGGGCGCCCTCGAGGCTGCCGTCCTCGCCCGTGATGTCGGCGAGGCTGGCGGTGGGGTCAGTGGGGGCCTCCGCGGCGGCCAGGCCCGGGAACGCGATGGCGGCACCGAGTCCGAACGCGCCGACGGCGGCGATCTTCGCGGTGGTGCGGTTGGTGGTCTTCCGGTGAGTGTTCGTCATAGAGCACGTCTCCGATCTACATCGACCCCGATGTCTCTCATCGCGGGCACCCCGGTCGGAAGCGAGGTGCGTCAGCGACCCTACAAGCGGTCTGGGAGAGCGCAAGGGGTCCGAATCGTGAGGGCGCGTTGATGTAACACTCCGGTCACTCGCGTGTACCCGCGGGGTCGGGCGGGTCCGTCGGAGGCGCCACGGGCGGCGTCGTCCCTGCCTAGGCTGGGTCCATGACCGTGTCCGGAGCATCAGATCCCGCGACGCCGGGCCCTCCGGGCCTCGTGGAGACCCACAGTGCGCTCATCATCCTCTGGGGTGACCAGGCTCACAAAGTGCGCAAGCCACTGGATCTCGGCTTCCTCGACAACACCACCGTCGAGGCGCGGGCGGAGCAGAGCCGCCGTGAGGTCGAGCTCAACAGTCGACTGGCCCCGGACGTCTACACCGGCGTGCTGGAGGTGAGGGGCCCCGACGGCGAGGTGATCGATCACGTCGTGCGGATGCGTCGCCTCCCCGCGCACCGGAGCCTCGCCGCGCTGGTGCGGTCGCGGCAGGAGGGCTCGACCGGGGACGGCGATCCGGACATCGTGGCCGGCATCCGCGAGGTGGCCCGGCAGATCGACCACCTCCACACCGCCAGCCCCCGCTCGGAGGAGATCGACGCCGCGGGCTCCCCCGCCGCGGTGGCGCGGTTGTGGGCGGAGTCCCTCGACCACCTGCGCGGACTCGACGTGGGTAGGGACGCCCCGGAGATCGTCGACGACATCGCGGCCCTGGCGTCGGGCTACCTGCGGGGGCGGGCCCCGCTGCTGCGGTCCCGCGTGGCGGCCGGCCGGGTCGTCGACGGCCACGGGGACCTCCTCGCCGCCGACGTCTACCTCACCGACGACGGACCGCGGGTGATCGACTGCCTCGAGTTCGACGACCGGCTCCGGTTCGGCGACGCGATGCTGGACATCGCATTCCTGGCGATGGAT
>NZ_JAALDN010000451.1 GCF_014144855.1 Dietzia maris
CCCCAGCCGGTGAGGTCGAGACGGAAGTGGGTGCCCTCGACGAGCATGTCGGTGGTGACCACGGTGGCGGCGGCGGGTCCCAGGACCGCGGCGTCGTCGCCGTTGCCGACCGGGTCGTCCACGGCGTGCCCGGCCGCGCCGCTCAGGACGGCGAGCACCGCGGCCTCGCCCGCCTCGGCGACGGTGAGGGCGCGGTCGGACACGGCGGCCACCTCTGCTTCCCGTGGTGTCTCGTCGCCGGGCACACCGGCGGGGGTCTGTAGCGTTGCCGTCAGGTTAGCGGCCGCCTGAGTCGGCGGCCGATCGTGGGAGGAAGGACGACACGACGTGGCTTCGACGGATTCGGACCCGGCCGGGCGGTATGACGCCGGCCCGCGGGACACCGGTACCCCGGGTGCGCGGGCGGTCCCCGTGTCGACCATCGTGGTGGTCCTCGCGGTGGTCGTCCCGCTGGTCATGCTCGCCGTCGTGTTGGTGCTGTTCCGCTCGGTGGGTGAGGAGGCCACGGAGGCGGCCGCGAGCGAGCCGGTGGCCGCGGTGCCCATCCCCTCGCCCGGAGCCGGGTCTGACCAGTGCGCCGCATTGATCGAGTCGCTCCCGGAGTCCCTCGGGGAGGCCGGCCGCGTCGCTCTGGCCGAACCGGCGCCGGAGGGGACGGCGGCATACCGGATGCCCGATGCCGAACCGGTGATCGTCCGCTGCGGACTGCCGGCTCCGCCGACCTTCACGGTGGGGGTGGGCCTGCAGGAGGTCAACGGCGTCCAGTGGTTCAACGAGCCCGATCCGGACCCGGCGGTCACCGCGTCGACCTGGGTCGCCGTCGACCGTCCGCAGTTCGTCGCGGTGACACTGCCCGACGGCAGTGGAACCGGCCCGATCCAGGATCTCTCCGACGCGCTCACCGCGAGCCTCGAGGCCGTCGAGCCGGACCCCGCACCGATCGGTTGACCCGGCCGACGGGGCCGGGGTGCGGCCGTCTCAGCCGCGGGCGAGTGCGGTCCGCACCAGGGTGTCGAGCAGGGTCGGGTAGTCGACGCCCGTCGCCGCCCACATCTGCGGGTACATGGAGATCGGGGTGAACCCGGGAATGGTGTTGACCTCGTTGATCACCGGCCCGTCGGCGGTGACGAAGAAGTCCACCCGACTCAGCCCCCGGGCTTCCAACGCGTGGAACGCCTCCACCGCCAGTGCGCGCAGTCGCCCGGTCTCCTCGTCCGACAGATCGGCGGGCAGGTCGAAGGTGGTCACGTCGTCGAGGTACTTGGTGTCGAAATCGTAAAAGGCGTCACCCTCGGTCCCACCCTCCCCGCCGGTGGGCTCGCCGGGGATGTGCAGTTCGGCGGGCAGACTCGCCTCCACCCGGCCATCGGGGTACTCGAGGACCCCGCACTCGACCTCGCGTCCGACTATCGCGGCCTCGACGATCACCTTCGGGTCGAAGCGTCGCGCCTCGGTGATCGCCGCATCGAGTTCCTCCGCCCGCGACACCTTGGTGATGCCGATGGACGAGCCGCCGCGGGCCGGCTTGACGAACAAGGGAAGCCCCAAGCGGTCGAGGTCCGGCGCCGGGAGCGTCGCGGTGCCCGGCCGGAGCACGACCTGCTGACCGATCGGCAGGCCCGCTGCGCCGAGGACGACCTTGGTGAACTCCTTGTCCATGCCGGCGGCACTGGCGAACACGCCCGGGCCGACATAGGGGATGCCCGAGAGTTCGAGCAACCCCTGGACGGTCCCGTCCTCCGCGTGGGTGCCGTGCATGACGGGGAAGACGACGTCCACCCGAGCGAGTTCCTCCCCGGCCCGGTCACCGCCCGAGAACCGCAGCACCCCGCGGTCGTCGGTGGACAGCCCCAGTGCGACCCCGGGGCGGTGCCGGTCGACGACCGGCATGCTGCGATCGACGATCCGCAGGTCGGACACGTCCTCCGGGCCGAGCGTCCACGTCCCGGATTCGGTGATCCCGACGGGGATGACCTCATAGATCGCGGGGTCGAGGTGCGACATGACGGCGCCGGCGGAGACGCAGCTCACTGAGTGCTCCGAGCTGCGACCGCCGTAGAGGACGGCAACGGTGATGCGATTCACCGGGCCGAGGCTACTCGGGCTTGGTGCTCCGCCTCATGAGGCGCACCGCCACCTCGACGGCGTCGCCCCCCTCGTGACAGATCTCGTGGATCGCCTCCGTCAGCGGCATCTCCACCCCGACCCTACGGGACAGCTCGCGGATCGACGTGCACGACTTGACCCCCTCGGCGACCTGACCGTTGGTGGCCTGCTGGGCCTGTTCCAGGGTCTCTCCCCTGCCCAGACGCTCGCCGAAGGTCCGGTTGCGGGACAGGGGCGAGGTGCAGGTCGCCACGAGGTCCCCGAGGCCCGCCAGCCCCGCGAAGGTCATCTGGTTGGCGCCCAGCGCCACGCCGAGCCTGGTGGTCTCGGCCAGCCCTCGGGTGACGAGGGTGGCCATGGTGTTGTCGCCCAGCCCCATCCCGGTGGCGATGCCGCACACGAGGGCGATGACGTTCTTGGTGGCGCCACCGATCTCGCAGCCCACGACGTCGGTGTTGGTGTACGGGCGGAAGTAGGGCGTGGAGAAGGCGTCCTGGAGCCGGGCCGCGCGCTCGTCGTCCGTGCAGGCGATCACGGTCGCCGCGGGCTGCCCCTCCGCGATCTCCCTCGCGAGGTTGGGGCCGGACAGCGCGGCGATCCGGCGATCGTCGAGCCCGGTGACCTCCGCGACGACCTCGCTGATGCGCATCAGGGTCCCTGTCTCGATGCCCTTGGCCAGCGAGATCACCCCGGCCTCCGGCTCGAGGTGGTCGACCCAGTGCTCGAGGTTGCCCCGCAGACTCTGGGACGGGACCGCCAGCACGACCTCCTCGGCGCCGGCCAGGACCCGCGCCGGGTCGGTCGACGCGGTGACCGTCGCCGGCAGCACGATGCCGGGGAGGTATTTGGAGTTGCAGTGCGCGTCGTTGATCCCGGCTGCCACCTCGTCCCGACGGGCCCACATCACGACCTCGGATCCGGCGTCGGCGAGAACCTTGCCGACCGCAGTCCCCCAGGACCCCGCACCCATCACCGCGATCCGCGCCATCATCGCCTCCCGACCGTCGACCTGCTCCCGACCGCCACCCTCAGGCGGATCGTGGTCAAACGCTACCCGGCGGAGGACGCTCGTGAGGCCCGGCTGGCAGGATGGCGGGCGATGAGCACAGCGGGGCACGGCGGGTCGACGGCTGACGGGTGGACGATCGTCGTCCCCGTCAAGGCGCTCGAGCGCGCCAAGAGCCGGTTGGTGCCCGCACTCACCGCGGACGGCAGGAGGGCTCTCGTGGTGGCGATGGCCGTGGACGTCCTGGCCGCCTGCCGGGAGACCCCGGGAGTCGCCCGCGTTCGCGTCGTCTCCGCCGACCCCCGTGTGGAGGAACTGGCCTCGGGGGCGGGGGCGGAGTTCGTCGACGAACCCGCCCGTACGGACCCCCGCCACGGTGACCCCCTCAATTTCGCCCTGGACAACGCACTCGCCGACGTCCCGGGTCCGGTCGGAGTGGTCGCGGCGGATCTCCCGGAACTGCGACCCGAGCACCTCGCGCGGATCCTGGATATCGCCGGCCGGCACCCGCACGCCACGGTCACGGACCACCGCGGAGCCGGGACCACGATGGCGTTCTGGACGGGCGCGCCCGCTCCCCGTGTCTGCCGGTTCGGTGTCGATTCGGCCGCCCGGTACCGCGACGAGGGCGGCGCGGTACAGATCGCGGCGGTGGGCGATCTGGCCGCCGCCGCCCGGGATGTCGACGTCCCGGAGGATCTCGCGAGGTTGCCGGGGCGGTCCGTCGGTCCCGCCACCGCCGGGGCCCTCCGTGACCCCTCCGTCCGCCTCCTCGCCCACGCGACCGGGGTATCGGCCACAATGGTCCCGTGACCGCCGAACCGACCGCCCTCCAGGGATTGCCCCGGCCCCGCGACCGCTACCTCAACCGCGAACTGAGCTGGCTCGACTTCAACGCCCGGGTCCTCGCACTCGCCGGGGAGAAGGACCTCCCGCTGCTGGAGAGAGCCAAGTTCCTCGCGATCTTCGCCTCGAACCTCGACGAGTTCTACATGGTCCGCGTGGCCGGTCTCCAGCGCCGCGACAAGACGGGACTGTCCGTACGCTCCGCGGACGGCCAGACCCCCGCCGAACAGCTGGGCCGCATCAGCCGACGGACGCGGGAACTGTGCGACGAACAGACCCGCTTGTTCGAGGACGAGATCCGCCCGGCGCTGGAGGAGCACGGGATCCGGATCCTGCCCTGGGCCGACCTCACGGCCGAGGAACGTTTCACCCTCGCGGAGCTGTTCCGTAACTCGATCTTCCCCGTCCTCACGCCCCTCGCTGTGGATCCCGCCCACCCGTTCCCGTACATCTCCGGGCTGAGCCTGAACCTCGCGGTGATCATCCGCGACCTGGACTCGGGCCAGGAGCACTTCGCCCGGGTGAAGATCCCGCACAACGTCCCGCGCTTCGTCCGGGTCGACCGCGGCGGCCCGGACGAGTACGCGTTCGTCCCCGCCGAGGACATCATCGCCGCGCACCTCCAGGATCTGTTCCAGGGCATGGAGGTCGTCGAGCACCACGTGTTCCGGGTGACCCGCAACGCGGACATGGAGGTCGAGGAGGACCGCGACGAGGACCTGCTGCAGGCACTCGAGCGCGAACTCGCCCGCCGGCGCTTCGGATCGGCCGTGCGGCTGGAGATCGCGGAGGACACCACCCCGCGGATGCTCCGCATCCTGCAGCGTGAGCTCGACGTGGACTCGGCCGACGTCATCCGGTTCTCGGGCCTGCTGGACCTCACGGGGCTCTGGCAGATCCACGGGCTGGACCTGCCGGATCTCAAGGACCCGCCCATGGTGCCGGCCACTCCCCCGGCGTTCGGTGAGAGGGAGACGGCCCGCAACATCTTCGCCTCCCTCCAGGAGGGCGACGTCCTCGTCGAGCACCCCTACGAGTCGTTCGCCACCACGGTCCAGCGGTTCATCGAGCAGGCCGCTGCCGACGACGACGTCCTGGCGATCAAACAGACCCTGTACCGGACCTCCGGCGACTCCCCCATCGTCAACGCGCTGGTCGATGCCGCCGCGGCCGGCAAACAGGTCGTCGCGCTGGTGGAGATCAAGGCCCGTTTCGACGAGCAGAACAACATCCGGTGGGCCCGCGAACTCGAGCAGGCCGGAGTCCACGTCGTGTATGGCCTCCTGGGCCTGAAGACCCACTGCAAGACCTGCCTCGTGGTGCGCAAGGAGGGCGACCGGCTCCAGCGCTACGCACACATCGGTACCGGCAACTACAACCCCAAGACGGCGCGCCTGTACGAGGACGTCGGCCTGTTCACCGCCGACGAGGACGTCGTGTCGGACCTGACGGATCTGTTCAACCACCTGACCGGGTTCTCCAACGTGAGCAAGTACCGCCGCCTCCTCGTGGCGCCGGAGGGCATCCGGTCGGGGATCGTCGAGCGGATCGACCGCGAGATCGAGCTGGCCGCCGAGGGACGCGAGGCCGGTATCCGGCTCAAGGCGAACGCCCTGGTCGACGAGCAGGTCATCGATGCCCTGTACCGCGCATCCCAGGCCGGGGTTCCGGTCGACATCGTGGTCCGTGGCATCTGTTCCCTCCGGGCGGGCGTCCCCGGCCTGAGCGAGAACATCCACGTCCGCTCGATTCTCGGGCGCTTCCTCGAGCACTCCCGGATCCTGCACTTCCGGGGCGCCGACGAGGCCCTCATCGGCAGTGCGGACATGATGCACCGCAATCTGGACCGCCGCGTAGAGGTGATGGTCACCGTCACCGATCCCCGGCTCAAGGCCCAGATCCACCGCATCTTCGACTCGGCCCTCGATCCGGCCACGCGCAGCTTCCATCTCCGGCACGACGCCAGCTGGGCCCGTATGCCCGCCCCGGAGGACTGGGCCGAGTCGGTCGACCATCAGGAGCGGTCGGCCTCACTGCACGCGGGATTCCGGGACCGATGAGCAAGAAGGCCACGGTCCGGGTGGTGCCGGCGGCGGGTGCGGTCCTGTACCTCACGGACGGCGACTCGCGCCTGTGTGCGGTGGTCCACCGCCCGCGCTACGACGACTGGTCCCTGCCCAAGGGCAAGGTCGACGCGGGCGAATCGTTGCCGGTCACCGCTGTCCGGGAGATCGCCGAGGAGACGGGATTCACCGCCGTCCTGCAGTCCCGCATCGGCACCACCGGCTACCCCCTCAAGGAGAACACCCGCAAGGAGGTCACGTACTGGTCGGCGATGGCCCGCGAGGGGACCTTCGAGCCGAACTCGGAGGTCGACGAGATCCGGTGGCTCCCGGTGGAGCAGGCCAAGGATCTGGTCTCCTACCCGTTGGACCGTAAGATCCTCACCCGCTTCTGCGCGGCCCCGCCCGAGGGAAAGACCCTGCTCGTCGTCCGGCACGCCAAGGCCGGCAGCAGGAGCCAGTGGAGCGGGAACGACGACCTGCGTCCCCTCGACAAGTCCGGACGGGCGCAGGCCGAGATGCTCGTGCCGATGCTCCGGGCGTTCGGCGTGACCCGGTTGTACAGCGCGCCCAGGGTCCGGTGCGAACAGACACTCGCGCCACTGGCGGACGAGCTCGGGGTGGGGATCGCGATCGAACCGGCGCTGAGCGACGAGGCGTACCTCGACGACCCGGCAGCCGCCGTGGCCCGGCTGGCCGCCATCGCCCCGGGCGACGGCGTCGCCGTGGTGTCCTCGCAGGGAACCGCCATCCCCGGGATGATCCGGGACCTGGCGGGCTCGACCGACATCGACGTCGGCGAGGCCGCCACCAAGAAGGCCGGCGTGTGGGCCCTGGGGTTCGACGGCACGCGGCCGACCTACGCCGACTACTACCCCAGCCCGCTACCGCTGTTCTGAGCTGCGGTAGCGGGCCGGTCGGTCAGCTGACCTTCTCGCGGTGGTTCACACCATTCTTGCGCAGGCCCCCGAACGACTGGTGGGAGCTGGAGCGCTTCGCGGCGAGCCGGTCCTCGGGGAGCGACTCGGTGCCCTGGATGACGGACTTGAAGTACTGGCCCGGCCGGAACACCGGTGAGTGGGTCGGCGGTACCGGGATCGACTCGCCGGTATGGGGGTTACGGGCGACCCGGGCCGCACGGGACTTCTTCTCGAAGATGCCGAAACCCATGATGGTGATGGATTCCCCGGACGCGACGGTCCGGACGATGATGTCGAGAGTGTTCTCCAGGGCCTCGGTGGCGAGTTGGTGATCTCCGCCCATCCGGTCCGCCAGTTCGGCGATCAGGTCGGCTTTGTTCACGTGGGGATCCCCCTTCGGGTGAGGTATGCGGGCGCGGTACCTGTCCGCGCCGAACTAGACATAAGCATACTCACATGGTTTCGCCACACGGGGGTGTTTCGGAGGTTGCTCCGAAACGACTTCTTATCCCACGATCAGCGCGGGGTCGTGACCGGCTTGAACGCGGGCCGCCGACTCTCGAACTCCTCGATCCGGTGGGCTTC
Organism: Dietzia maris; assembly: GCF_014144855.1. Classification (GTDB taxonomy): domain Bacteria; phylum Actinomycetota; class Actinomycetes; order Mycobacteriales; family Mycobacteriaceae; genus Dietzia; species Dietzia kunjamensis. The sequence continues at coordinate 7,527 of NZ_JAALDN010000451.1, forward strand.
GCGCAGCGTGAGGCCGATGTCGTCGAGCCCCTCCATGAGACGCCACCGGGTGTTGTCGTCGATGTCGAACGGTACCGTGACGTCACCGGCCGTGACGGTGCGCGACCCCAGGTCGACGGTCAGCTCGATACCCGGTCGCTCGTCCATGACCTTCCACAGGAGTTCGACGTTCTCCTGCTCGACCTGGGCGGCCACGAGACCGGACTTCCCCGAGTTACCGCGGAAGATGTCGGCGAACCGCGAGGAGATGACCACACGGAACCCGAAATCCATCAGGGCCCACACTGCGTGCTCGCGCGAGGACCCGGTTCCGAAGTCCGGTCCGGCGACCAGGACGGAGGCGCGGTCGTAGGGCGCCCGGTTGAGGACGAAGTCGGGCTCGCCTCCCCGCCAGGAGGAGAAGAGTCCGTCCTCGAAGCCGGTGCGCGTGACGCGCTTGAGGTACTCGGCCGGGATGATCTGGTCGGTGTCCACGTTGGAGCGGCGCAGCGGGGCGCCGATGCCGGTGTGGGTGGTGATCGGCTCCATGAGGTGTCAGGCCCCCTTCGCGGGCTCGAGGTCGACGGGTGAGGCGAAGTGTCCGAGCACCGCGGTGGCCGCGGCGACCGACGGACTGACCAGATGGGTGCGGGCCCCCTTGCCCTGGCGGCCCTCGAAATTGCGGTTCGATGTGGACGCGCACCGCTGGCCCGGCAGCAACGAGTCCGGGTTCATGCCCAGGCACATCGAACAGCCGGGTTGGCGCCATTCGGCGCCGAAGGCGGTGAAGACCTTGTCCAGCCCCTCCGCCTCGGCCTGTTCGCGCACGCGCATGGAGCCGGGCACGATGAGCATCCGGACCCCGTCGGCCACCGTGTGACCGTCGACGACCTCGGCGACGGCGCGCAGGTCCTCGATGCGACCGTTGGTGCACGAGCCGACGAACACGACGTCGACGGGCACGTCCCGCATCGGGGTGCCGGCCTCGAGGTCCATGTACTCCAGTGCGCTCTCGGCGGCGATGCGCGCGCTCTCGTCCGTGAACGACTCGGGGTCGGGGACGGCCGCACCCAGGGGCACGCCCTGGCCGGGGTTGGTGCCCCACGTGACGAAGGGGGTGAGGGCGGCACCGTCGATGACGACCTCGGTGTCGAACACCGCGTCCTCGTCGGTCCGGAGCCCGTCCCAGTACCGCACGGCCTCGTCCCACTCGTCACCCGCGGGCGCGTGCGGGCGACCGCGCAGGTAGTCGTAGGTGATCTGGTCCGGGGCGACCATGCCGGCCCTGGCACCGGCCTCGATGCTCATGTTGCAGATGGTCATCCGCGCCTCCATCGACAGCTTCTCGATGGCCTCGCCGCGGTACTCGATGATGTAGCCCTGCCCGCCGCCGGTGCCGATCTGGGCGATGACGGCCAGGATGAGGTCCTTGGCGGTGACGCCGGGCTGCAGCTCGCCGGTGACGGTGACGGCCATGGTCTTGAACGGGCGCAGGGCCAGCGTCTGGGTGGCCATGACGTGCTCGACCTCGGAGGTGCCGATGCCCATCGCGATGGAACCGAACGCCCCGTGCGTCGAGGTGTGCGAGTCACCGCATACCACGGTCATGCCCGGCTGGGTCAGGCCGAGTTGCGGACCCACGACGTGGACGATCCCCTGCTCGAGGTCGCCCATCGGGTACAGCCGGACACCGAACTCCTCGCAGTTGGAACGCAGCGTCTCGATCTGGATCCGCGAGGTCTGGTCGGCGATGAGGTTGACCGCGCCGCCGACGATGTCGGTCGGGACGTTGTGGTCCTCGGTCGCCAGGGTCAGGTCCGGGCGGCGGAGCCGGCGTCCGGCCAGGCGGAGACCGTCGAAGGCCTGAGGGCTGGTGACCTCGTGGACGAGGTGGAGATCGATGAACAGCAGGTCGGGCCCCCGGGACCCGCCCTCGCCCTCGCCCTCGACCACCACGTGGTCGTCCCAGACCTTCTCGGCCAGGGTCCGCGGTCGCGTGCCGCCGGACACGGTCTCGTTCATCACGCCTCCACTCCACGTCCTGATGGGATCCGATGGATTCTCACCATGTAGGACGATATAGTCGAACTGTGAGACAGTATAGCGGGATCGGGGTCCTCGACAAAGCGATGACGGTGCTCCACGCCGTGGCCGAGCAACCGTGCGTCCTGGCCGACCTCTGCGAGCGGACGGGCCTGCCTCGCGCGACCGCCCACCGGCTCGCGGTGGGGCTCGAGATCCACCAACTCCTCTCCCGTGACGACGCCGGGGTGTGGAGCCTGGGGCCCGGTCTGGCCAAGCTCGCCGCGCACGTGTCGGACTCCCTGGCCGAGGCCGCGTCCTCCGTGCTGCCCCGCCTGCGCGAGGTGACCGAGGAGAGCGTGCAGGTGTACCGGCGCGACGGTGACCGCCGGATCTGTGTGGCCTCCGCGGAACCACCGACGGGACTGCGGGACACGGTGCCCGTCGGGGCGATCCTGCCCATGACACGGGGCTCGGGCGCGAAGGTGTTGGCGGCGTGGGCCGACCCCGCCACCCAGCGCACCCTGCTCGCCGACGCCACGTACACCGAGCGCCAGCTCGCCGACGTCCGGCGGCGCGGCTGGGCGCAGTCGGTCGCCGAGCGGGAGGCGGGC
>NZ_JAALDN010000452.1 GCF_014144855.1 Dietzia maris
GGGCGACTCCTACGCCGCCGTCGGCAGGATCGCGCCCGGCGCGTGGGGGGCCGGTCCCGTCGCGTGTGTGCGCACCGACGACGCCTACCCCACCGTGGTCGCCCGCGAGCTGGGGGTGGGCACGTTCGTCAACGCCAGCTGCGGCGGCGCGGTGGCCGATGACTTCCTCGCGGTCGGCCGGACCGGGGCCCCGCCCCAGTTCGACGCCCTCGACGCCGATACCGATCTGGTGACCATGACCATCGGTGGCAATGACGTGGGCTTCGCCGCCGTCATCGTGGCGTGTGCGCTGCGGCCCAACACCGCGCCCGAGCTGCTGCCGATCGTCGATGCCGCGACGGCGAGCCTGTCGAAGGGCTTCGATCCCACCGCCGGCTGTTCGGACGTCATCGACCGCCAGGCCGCCCGCGCGCTCGAGACTCTCGACCAGCGCATGGACGCGGTGTACGCCGGGATCGCCGAGCGTGCGCCGCAGGCCCGCGTGGTGACGGTCGGGTACCTGGCCGCGGTGCCCGCGGACGACCGGATCATCGAGCAATCCCCGGCCTGCGCTCCGTTCATGGCGATCAGCCGGGAGGAGCGGGCCAAGGTCCGCGGCTTCCAGGACAGCATCAACCGCGTCGTCCGCGACGCCGCCGAGCGCAACGGCGCCACCGTCGTGATCCCCGATGAACCGGGCCACTCGATGTGCACCCCGCCCGAGAACCGCTGGGTGGACTTCACCGGGCTGGACACGGGCGCGGTGCCGGTCCATCCGACCACCGCCGGCCATGCGCACGTCGCGGATCGGGTGCTCGCCGCGCTGGGCGATGCCTGAGTCCGGTCACGTCACCTGACGACTGTCCAGTTGGGCCCAATTCGGTAACGAAGCGGCGTCGATGAGAGAACATAGAGCTCATGCTCACCACTCCTCGGCGCCGCTTCGCCGGTTCCCGCACCCTCACCACCTCCCTCGCCCTGGCCGCGTCCGTCGTCCTCACGGCCGCACCCGTCGCTGGTGCCCAGTCCACCACCCAGGCGGACGGCACGATCGCCCTCGGCTCCCTGGGGTCGAGCGTCGGCACCCCTGTCAGTGCGTCGGGTTCGCTCGGCTCGCTCTCGACTCCGGCCTACGCCGACTACGTGGCGCTCGGCGACTCCTACGCCGCGCTCGGTGACAACACCACGCCCGCCGGTGGGCCCGAGGGCTGCGGCCAGAGCCTGGCGAACTATCCGAACCAGCTCGATGCCAACCACGCCGTGGGCGAGCTCACCGACGCCACGTGCGGCGGCGCCCAGACCGAGGACATCCTCGTCGACACGCAGTACCCTGAAGCCCCGCCGCAGATCGAGGCACTCGACGCGGACACCGACCTGGTGACGCTGTCCATCGGCGGCAACGACGTGGGCTTCGGCACGATCGTCGGGTGCATCACCGCGCATCTGCAGCCCGCCGGGCCGGATCAGCCGATCGACTGCCGCGAGGAGCTCGGTGGGGTCGTCGCTCAGGACATCGCCGACATCTTCGGGAAGGGCGGAGCGGTCGACGAGGTCTACGCCGCCATCGAGTCGGCGTCGCCCGACGCGACCGTTGTCGCTGCCCAGTACCTGCCGCTCATGCCAGCGTCGGACGAGGACGGGTGTCTCTTCACCACCCTGATCGGAGCCGAAAATCTCGAGTGGGCCCGTGAGGTCACCGAGGCCATCAACGACGCAGTCGACGAGGCCGCTGAGCGCAACGGGCACATCTCGGTCCTGCCCTCCTCTGACACCGACCGCAGCGGCTGCGCTCCGGTGGACGAGCGGTGGGTCGTGTTCGCGGATGGTTCGGCGAACAACACGGCCGCCTTCCACCCCACTGCCCTGGGCCAGCAGGCCATGGCCGACGCGATCGCCGCGGCGATCTGACCGCCGCCACCCCGGTACGACCACAGCCGCCCCTGGGGAGGGCGTCTGGCGCGCACCGAAGCGTGCGCCAGACGCCACGCCCGGGGGCGGCTGCGTCGTTGGGGGCGCCCGTCAGCCCTCGAACAGCCCCTGCCCCACGTACCCGCCCTCCGGCGCGCCGGGCGGCAGCGCGAACACAGCCGACCCGATCGGGATGGTCCACGTGTTGAGCGCGTCCTGCTCGGCGAGCCGCTGCTGGACCGGCACGAACGTGCGCACCGGGTCGGCCTGGTAGGCGGTGAACAGCAGCCCGAAGTTGCTGATCTCGCCGCCCTCCGGCGGGTCGTCGTAGTTGTACGGCCGCCGGAGCATCGCCTCGCCCCGATTCCGCTGGCGGGCCCGCGCGATGTGGGACTCCGGCGGGATGACCGGCAGTCCGGTGGAGTCGACCGCCTCGAAGTCTGCCGGGTCGTGCTCGTGCGCCCCGGTCAGCGGTGCGCCGGTGTCGAGCCGCCGGCCCACACTCAGCTCGCGGGACGTGCGGTCGATCTCCTCCCAGGTGTCCATAGTCATGCGGATGCGGCGCAGCACGAGCGACGACCCACCCCGCATCCACCGCTGGGCCCGCCCGTGCGAACCCCTACCGTCGGAGAACAGGATCTGGTCGAAGTCGACGTCGTCCGGCCGCGGGTTCTCCGTGCCGTCGATCTGACCGAACAGGTTGCGTTGGGTCCGCCCGCTCGGGTCGGTGCCGACGGCCTTGCGGAATCCCCGCTGCACCCATCGCTGCCGCACGACCCCCCGCACACCGGAGGCGAGGACCCGGGCGGCGTGCGAGACGATCAGCGGGTCGTCGGCGCAGATCTGCAGCAGCAGGTCCCCTTCCGACCAGCGATCCTCGAGTTGGTCGATCTGCGGGAACGCCGGCAGCTGCCGCAGCCAGTCCGGCCGCTTCTCCGGCATCCCGATCGCGTCGAACAATCCGGGACCGAACCCGATCGTCACCGTGAGGCGCGCGGGATCCTCGGCCAGTTCCGGCTCGAGGTCTGCCAGCCCGCCGCGCCCCTGAGTGAGCCGGGCGGCATCCTGGGACCAGGCCCGCAGGACGCCCTGGATCTCGGCGCGGGTCGCCCCCGGGACGACGTCGAATCCCACGAACGCGGCGTGCGATTGCGGGGCCGTGGTGATGCCGGCCTGCCGCGGGCCATAGAACGGTTCGGTGGCCGCGCCGACGACTCGCGAGTCGGCGACGGTCTTCCAGTCGGGGCCCGCCTCGCCGTCGTCGACGACACCTCGCGCCGCGTATCCCGCCGCTCCGCCGACGACACCGCCACCCACCACGCCCGCGACGCCCCCGGTGAGCACTGATCGCCGCGACACACCTCGCCGGGACAGACCTCGCCGGGCCTGCTCAGCCATCGTGGCTCGTGCCCCCGCTCATCTCGCCCTGACCGCCGCCGACGTACTCCTCCTCGCCGCCACGGAAGTCGCGGGCAGAGACGGTGACGTCCTGCTCGGCGCCGTCGAACTCGAGCGTCAGGGTGACCTGCTGGCCGGTGGTGATGGGTCGCCCCAGCCCCATGATCATGATGTGGTTGCCGCCGGGCTCCAGAACCAGTTCGCCGCCGGCGGGGATGACGAAGCCCTCCTCGCGCTCCTGCATCATCATCCCGCTGGCGCCGGGGACGGTCTCGTGCAGCTCGATGCTGCCGCCGAGGTCGCCCTCTACGCCGGTCAGCTGCAGGTCGGTGTCGCCGGGGTTGCGGATGGTGCCGAAGACGCCGGACATCTCGGTGTCGGTGGCCTTGGCCCAGCCGTCGTCGAAGGTGACGGTGGTCGTGTCTGCTCCGGCGCTGGCGGCGGCGGTGTCGTCGTTGTCGGTCGCGCAGGCGGTGGTGAGAGCGAGCGCGAGTGCGGAGGCCGCGGCGAAGGCGGCACGCGTGTGGGTACGCATGGCGTGGGAGTCCTTGGTGTGGTGTGTGTGAACGCCCGGCAGCGCGTGCGCGTACCGGCGCGGGAGGTGGTCACACAGCCACGGGTGGCGCCCGGGTTCCGCCGCGGGCGAGGAGGTACCGTCCGCGCGGGGCGTCGGCGTCGTAGGAGGCCAGAAGCCTGGCGACGACGACGAGGTGAGCCGTCACCGGCATGGGCAGTACCCGGGCCGCCAGCCAGGACAGTGTCCCGGTCAGGATCGCCACCAGCGTGAGCGTGGCGACGATCGCGGCCAGGTGGGCGCCCAGCATCCCCGGGGTGAGCAGCGCCGCCGCGGAGGCCACCGGGTCGAGGCCGACGCCGTCCATCGCGGCTCGCACGACTGCGGGATCCGCAGTGTGGTGGCCGAGCGCTCCGACCCCGTCGCCCGCGTGACCGGCGGCGTGGTCTG
>NZ_JAALDN010000453.1 GCF_014144855.1 Dietzia maris
GCCCCAGCGTCGGGAAGTCGACGTGCACGTCGCGGACCGCCCGCAACCACATCTCGATCCTGCTCTCGGCGGCGTTCCACACGGCCTCGTGGCGGAAATCGCGCCTGTCCAGCCCGGTGCACTCGACGGTCCGGGCGATCACGTCGAGCATGTTGAGGTTGAATTCGGCGGTGACGCCGTCGGCGTCGTCGTAGGCCGCGACCAGCCGCTCGGGGCTCTTGACGAGGTCGAAGCCGAGCGCCAACCGGTCGCCCGGGTCCATGACGCCGCGCAGCATGGCGAGGAACTCTGCTCGCTGGGCCTCGCTGAAATTGCCGATCGTGCCGCCGAGGAAGAGCACCAGCCGCCCGCCCGGCTCGCCCGGTAGCGGGCCGTCGAGGGCGGTGAGGTCTCCGACGACCGGGACGACACGCAGTCCGGGGTACTCGGCCGTGAGCGCCCGGGCGGAACCGAAGAGCATCTCGGTACTGATGTCGACCGGAACGAACAGTGGGCCGGCTGGATCAGTGGCGCCGGTCGGGCGGGAGGCGAGGACGTCGAGCAGGACCCGCGTCTTCTCGCAGGTCCCGGCCCCGAGCTCGACGAGTGTGTCGGCATCGCCGACGATGGCGACGGCCCGCGACCGCAGGATCTCCGCCTCCGCGCGGGTGGGGTAGTACTCCGCGAGCCGGGTGATCCGGTCGAAGAGCAGGCTGCCCTTCTCGTCGTAGAACCAGCGGGGCGGCACGGTCGGCGGGTCGTCGAAGAACCCGGCGCGCAGATCTGATTCGAGCGCGGCGGTGTCGGGATCGGCGGTGCTCGTCGTCGTCGTTGTCATCGTTGTTGTCGTCGTCGTTGTCGTTGCTGTAGTTGCACCGGGGCCGTCGGGCCCGGCGGCACCGCACTGGGCGGCCACCTCGCGCGCGCCGGTCACCGGGCGAGCCTCAGTCCCGCGGCCGCCCACCTCGAGGCTGCGGGATAGAAGTTCCGGTACGTGTGCCGCGTGTGGCCGGCAGGCGTGAACGCGCTGCCACCGCGGAGGACATGCTGGTCGGACATGAACTTGCCGTTGTACTCGCCGGCCGCGCCCTCCTCGGTGACGAACCCCGGATACGGCAGGTAGGCGCTGGCAGTCCATTCCCACACGCCGCCGATCGTCCGCTCCGCGGCGGGCCGCGGGTG
>NZ_JAALDN010000454.1 GCF_014144855.1 Dietzia maris
TCCGGGTGTCCACCAGAGCGGGAACGGTCCAAACATCGCGCCGAACACGGCTGGGGAGATCCGGGTCCACCTGAACCGGCACGCTTTTAGGAGCGCGTCGCGCATGGCGGGGGTGAAGTACTCCAGCGGCAGAGCATCGGCGAACAGGGCACCGTTGACGTAAGGGAAACGGGCAAGCAGGTCACCGAGATTTTTGTTGCGTTTGCTGGTCGGGGTGTTGAGCACACCGAACAGGGAGTGCAGTTGTGCGCCGAGGTTGTCGGCGTCGGTGCGTTGCTCGACCCACCGGTGGAACAGGTCCGCTTCCCAGAGCCCGGCGTCGTCGCCGTAAAGCAGGAACAGGATGCGGGTCAGCATCATCGAGGCCCGCTGCACACTGGCGTCCTCATCGGCGGGATCTCCGGTGAGAACTAAATCGACGTCGATGTCTTGATCGGCCTCGTCACCGACCATCGCTTCGTAGAGCTGGGCCATCAGTTGCGCGGCATGGATGGAGGCGTCCTGCTCCTCGCGCCGCGTGACGGTTTCGTGCCCTGCAAGGAACAGCATCTCATCGAGGTGTGCGGGCACCTGGTCGATAGTGAACTCGACGTGACTCTCGCCCTCTCCGAGCTGGTCGATGCGGATGCGCTCGAAGTCGGTGACGACCACGTACTTGGGGAACTCGTGCTGTCCAATGGAACCGCCCGCGAGGTAATCCTGGGCCTGGGCTTGGGCCTTGTCCAGGTCGACGCCGAGAGACTTGGCTTCGCCGATGAACACCCCGGACTGGAAGACGTCGATCGAGCCCTTGTTTCCAGTACTGGCACGGGTAGCTTCCCGCTCGAACAAGTCGATGCGAGCGGCGTTAATGCCGAAGCAGGCGAGAAGGTCAGACCAAAATGATTGGGCGAAGCTCGACTCGGTCCCAGTGACTTTGTCGCTGCGCCACTGAGCAATGCGTTCAGACCAGTGGGTCGAGAAGATTTGCAGTTGTTGACGAATCTGGCCGCGGTCCAACGTCGTCGCCGACACTCACACACTCCTGATCTACATGGGCCGATTCACTGTTCCGACACACAAATGCTTGATCGGAACGGTGCGGACCGTGAACGCTCCTAGACATACGGTAGAGCGCCCTTGGAATACCGCTTAGGTCGGTGGTCGAACTAAAACGAGCGTTTCCAGATCTACGTCGTCCCTGCTTCGAGCTTCGGGGACGTGCGATCCATCCAACGAAGCAGCTTCCATCGCTACCTTCGCCTGTTCCAGTGCACTTGCAACGGACTGGGCGGATGCAACTCCTGAATAGAACCTTGCTGCGAAGACAACTGCGCTGGCGTCGTCGATTGCCTCCGACATCGCAATCACGGTAGGGATCGTTTGAAGTAGATCCTCAGCTCCGGCCAAGCTCTCGCAGGCGTTGAGGACTACTAGACGCGGAGGCTCGTCGGTGGCGCCGAGCAGACGTGCGAGCAAACTGAAGTCCAGCCCGTCTCCCACTTGAGTCCCAGCGTCGTTCTCCATGAGCAAGCCGAGACTATTGGCATGTCCGGAGAAGTGCACGACGTGGGGCCGGTGTTCGTTGAGGCCTTCAAGGAGGTCATACGTGGTCGCGGCGGGTAGGTGTTCGATCGTGACCAGCTCACGATACTTCGACTTCTTCAGCATCTCTCGGACCTGCCGCACCTCGTAGTCCACGCGGAGCCATACGCCAGTGGTCTCAACCGATCCGTCCGGATGCTCGACGGTTCTCTCAACTGCCTCGGGGTTCGCGGTCACGAACAGCACGCGCAGGATTTCTGGCTGGGGCGGGGCAACCTGGACATACCGGATCGCACTGGTAGGACGAGAGGCTTGCACGACCTGACGAGCATGCTGCAGCTCGGTCCTGCGGCGCTTGTCGGCAGCTCGGTCCTGCACGGTCTGTTCGGACTTCAACGCACCGGTCAGCGCGGTACTTTTTTGGCCAATGGCCCTGTTATTGGCCGCGATCTTTTTCTCGACCTCCGCCGCTTTTCTCAGCGCATCGACCTTCTTTCTATCTTCTCGCTCCGCTGCCGCGACCGCTGATCTGCGAGTGGGTTCGGACTTCGTTCGAGCCGCCTCCGCGCGCTTCTTGCTAGCCGCAGCGTCTGCTTTTACTGCTGCGTCCTGGTGCTTGGCTAAGTCACGTGAGAGTGTGGCCCCTTTGGTCTCCAGCCGACTGATGTCTGACCGGATGGTGTCACTTCTGCTCATCGCGTCCTCTCGCTGCTACCTGCCTGAAACGAGAGTACGAGATGCCTCTGACACGCACTCTGTACAAGCTGCGGCAGGACTGCCGCAGCTTGAGATGACAGCGGGGTTTAGTTCGGCAACAGGCTGCGGTGATAGTGCCCCGTGGGGTAGCCGTACTGTGACTCGCAACTTCATTTGGCGGGTTTTCACAGCTCCTGAAGACGCAAATACTGTCGCTCTGGGGTACACCCGTGCGGGACGATAAGCCTCCGACCATCGCTGCTGTGCCACAGGGTCTAGTTTGTGGCTTTCGCCGTTATATGGCGGGGTTCTGTCGACGCTCTGTGGCGGCATCTGCTCATGGCGATACACGCGAGCACCGGTCTGGTCACAGATAGCGGCAGACAGTCGTGGTGTCGCATTTGGTGGGGTCGCTGGTGGTGGCACTGTGGTGAAGGTGCGCGACGGTGTGTCGCAGTGCTTGCAGGTCGGCGATTTGGCGGTCCAGGTCGCCCAGGTGGGCTTCGAGCAGGGCGTGCACGTGCTGGCAGGGTGCGACTCCGGCGTCGCGGATGTCGAGGATCTCGCGAATCTGGGCCAGGGTGAGCCCAGCGGTGCGGCCGCGGCGAACGAAGTCCAGGCGCGCCAGGGCCGCAGGGGTGTAGTCGCGGTATCCGTTGGCGGTGCGCTCAGGCGCAGGTAGTAGGCCGGCTTCTTCGTAGAAGCGCAGCGTCTTGGTTGTGGTGCCGCTGGCCACGGCCAACTCACCGATGCGCACAGTGGCCCCTTTCTCGGCTCTCGTCCATGTTCGCCTTGACCTTCCCCTGCGCTGGAACGTCCACTATGGACGCTGAAGAGGGGTCACGCGAAGGAAGGTGGGCAAATGGGTGTGGACTACGACGTCGATCTGGCCGTGATCGGCTCAGGAGGCGCGGCGATGTCCGCCGCCATCGCGGCCAGCCAGGCCGGTAAGAGCGTCGTGCTGGTTGAGCGCGGTGTTCTGGGCGGGACGTGCGTGAACATCGGCTGCGTGCCGTCCAAGACGCTCCTGGCGGCCGCCGGGGCCCGGCACGCCGCGCTCACCAATCCCTTCAAAGGTGCCCCAACGTCAGCCGCACCGGTGAACCTCGGCGATCTGGTGGCCCAGAAGGACGCACTCATCGAGCGCCTGCGTGATGCGAAGTACGCCGATGTGGCCGCTGCCTACGGCTTCCAGGTCCGCCCAGGCCAGGCCAGCTTCCTGGACGGGGACACCCTGGCCGTCGACGGCCAGGCGCTGCGGGCCCGGGCCTATCTGGTCGCCACCGGTGCCACCCCCGCCATCCCGGAGGTGGTCGGTCTCGACTCTGTGGACCGGCTGACGTCCACCACCGCGATGCAGCTGACCGAGCTGCCTGAGTCCCTGGTCGTTATCGGTGGCGGGTACGTCGGGATGGAGCAGGCCCAGCTGTTCGCTCACCTCGGCACCCGGGTCTCTGTGGTCGGGCGTCTGGCGCCGCACGCCGAGCCGGAGCTGGCCCAGAAACTTCGGGAAGTCTTCACCGACGACGGCATCACCGTGGTCGAAGAGCGCGCGACCACTGTGGCCCGCGAACTAGGCCCCGCAGGAGAGGTGGTGGTGACCACGGACTCGGGCGAACAGGTGCGCGGCGCGCAGGTCCTGGTGGCCACCGGACGCCTGCCCCGCACCGACGGCCTGAACCTGGCCGCTGCCGGTGTGGACGTGGACGAGCGCGGCTTCGTCGTGGTCGACCAGACCCAGCGCACCTCCAACCCGCGCGTCTGGGCCGCCGGTGACGTCTCGGGGGCTCCCCAGTACGTCTACGCCGCCGCCGCCGGCGGTCGGGCCGCCGCGCTCAACGCCCTGACCGAGGACAGGTACCCGCCGGCAGCTCGGGTCGACTACGCCGGCTTTCCTGCGGTCGTGTTCACCCGGCCCCAGCTGGCCTCGGCGGGGTTGACCGAGGACGAGGCCCTCACCCGAGGGCACGCGTGCGACTGCCGCGTCCTGGACCTGTCCGATGTCCCCCGGGCGCTCGTCCAGCACGACACCCGCGGGGCGGTGAAGCTCGTCGCCGACGCCGTGAGCGGCAAGGTTCTGGGCGTGCACGCTCTGGCGGACGGGGCCGGGGAGATCATGCTGGCGGCCACCTACGCCATCAAAAGCGGCATGACCGTCGACGATCTGGCCGACACCTGGGCGCCGTACCTGACCATGAGCGAAAGCCTGCGCATCGTGGCCGGCCTCTTCCGAAACCAGATGCCGACGTCATGCTGCGCCTGAAACCCGCGGCCCCAGCGGGGTGGACGAGGGCTCCCGCGGCGGCCCGCCTGGCGCCGTGAATGTGCCTTAAAAACCTACAGTCTTATGAGACACCAGGCGGGGACCGGACGCCGAGACCGCTTCATGGGCCGATGGGCACCTTCTGCCTCTCGCGAAGTCGTCTCACCGTGAACTGTCGCAGGGTGGTGCTCGGTAGGGGTTTGTGAGTCATAATCATGTCATGAGGCTCTTGGGGTACACCCGCGTGAGCACTGCGAGTCAGGACGCGCAGTTGCAGTTGGATGCACTCGTGGATTCCGGGGTGCAGAAGCGGGATGTGTTCGCGGATGTGACCTCGGGTAGCCGGACCGCGATCGAACGCCCGGGGATGAAGCGGCTATTGGACTACGTCGAGTCCGGCGACACGGTCGTGGTGTACCCCAGATGCCTCATAGCCCGATTCTGCCCCACAAATCCCTACCGAAGCCGGCTCTGAAACAAATTACGTCAAGACGACTTAGTGAGACTCCGGTGGGTGCCTGTAGCGCCAGGAAACCTGTTCAAAACTGGCCGTAGTCCTGGACGAGATTAAGTGTCTTGACAACCTTTAGGTTTTCAAGGCGTTCGCAGTAGTTCAGTAGACGCTGTATAGTTCAGCAAGTGCTGACTATTGCTTCTCGTGTGGATGTAATGAACCGGTTAGGACGGGCGATGGCCGACCCGACACGGTCCCGGATACTGCTGATCCTGCTCGAGCGGTCGGCCTATCCGGCAGAGCTGGCCCGCATCTTGGAGCTGACGCGGTCGAACGTGTCGAACCATCTAGCATGCCTGCGCGACTGCGGGATCGTTGTCGCAGTGCCCGAAGGACGCCAGACCCGGTATGAGATCGCAGACCCGCACTTGGCGCGGTCGCTATCCTCCTTGGTCGAGGTCACCCTCGCCGTCAACGAAGATGCCCCCTGCTTGGAGCCCGACTGCTCAGTGCCGGGTTGTCACGCCACGGAGGTCCAGGCGTGATCCTGTCCTCGGCCCTGCAGGCGATCGGCCTGTTCGTTGCCACCAATATCGACGACATCATCGTCCTGTCGCTATTTTTCGCCCGCGGAGCAGGCCAACGCGGAACCACCGCACGCATCTTGGTCGGCCAATACCTTGGATTCGCCGGCATCCTTGGCGCCGCTGTGCTCGTCTCCCTGGGCGCGGGAGCCTTCCTGCCCCCGGAGGCCATCCCTTACTTCGGCCTGATCCCACTTGGCTTGGGACTGTGGGCCGCGTGGCATGCCTGGCGCGGGGACGATGATGACGACGACGAAAAGATCGAGGGCAAGAACGTCGCCGTGTGGACCGTGGCCGGCGTAACCTTCGCCAACGGTGGAGACAACATCGGCGTCTACGTCCCCGTCTTTCTCAACGTGGGCCCAGGAGCCGTGGTCGCCTATTGCATCGTGTTCCTAGTGCTGGTGGCGGGACTGGTGGGCATAGCCAGATTCGTCGCCACCCGCCGACCGATCGCCGAAGTCCTAGAGCGCTGGGAACACATCCTGTTCCCGATAGTCCTGATCGGCCTAGGTGCCTTCATCCTGATCAGCGGCGGAGCATTCGGACTCTGACAAAACCGACTCAAACCCCACCGCACACTCGTGAGCCGCCGACTCGCTCTAACCCTTCCGACAGAACGCCCGATTGGTACGTCGCCGCCAAAAAGTAGCCGACAGAAGACCGCCACAAAGCGATCAAGTCCACAACGTTCTCACTGTGTCACAGGGTTCGGTTCGATACTTATGAAACGGCGTCCCGCCGGGTCTAGTATGTATTGACACGCAGACCGGGCGAAAGGGTCTTCTGATGGCTGATCGGATCGGGACGTTGCGGGGCCGCTCGGGTGACGGTGACGAGGAGGTGCTCATCGTCAGCCGCGGGAGCGTGCGCACTCGGTTCCGTCGCCGGGATGAGTTGGGTTGGAACTTCCGGGTGGAGTCGACGGACTCGGAGAACGTCATCGAGCGGAATGCGAAGCCAAAGCCGGCTCCGAAGTCGGCTCGCCGGGCCTCGCGTCCGCGTGGGCAGCGAGTGGCGTACGTGCGGGTGTCGGCCGCCGATCAGAACGAGGCGCGTCAGCTCG
>NZ_JAALDN010000455.1 GCF_014144855.1 Dietzia maris
GTGGCGGGTGCGCCGATCGGGGCCTCCGATCTGCTGGCAGCAGTGTCGGGAGCGATCTCCGCCCTGCGGGGGGCGTGAATCGCCCACCGGTGGTGCTTTTTGGCAATATTGACGAAATGGGTCCAGTTGTCCCCCCGGCGCCGTGCCGCGCCGAGATCGATCTGGACGCGATCGAGCACAACAGTCGCGTCCTGGTCCGAGCTGCGCGCGGGGCG
>NZ_JAALDN010000456.1 GCF_014144855.1 Dietzia maris
CCCTCGGCGTGACGACCATCGCGGAGGCGACGCAGCTTCGGTCGGCGGGGATCGGGGCCGAGATCCTGGCGTGGCTCTACTCGGCGTCCGATGACGTCCGGTCGGCCCTGGAGGCCGACATCGTCCTCGCCGTCCCGAGCCCGGGCCACCTCGACACCGTGCTCGAGGCCGCCCGACGTACCGGCCGCCGCGCGCGGATCACCCCCAAGATCGACACGGGTCTCGCCCGGTCGGGCATCGCGTTGGAGGACTGGCCGGCCGTGCTCGAGCGGCTGGTCGCGGCGACCGCCGGCGGTCTCGTCGAGGTGACGGGGTTGATGGCGCACTTCGCCCACGCCGATGATCCGGGCAACCCGGTGATCGACCTGCAGGTGGCCCGGCTGCACGAGTGCGTGTCCCTCGCGCGTGCCCGGGGGCTGGAGTGCCCGGTCAACCACCACGCCAATTCGGCGGCGACCCTGACCCGCCCCGAGGACGGCTTCGAGATGGTCCGGCCGGGGATCGCGCTCTACGGTCTCAACCCGGTCGAAGGCCTGGAGGCCGACCTGGTCCCGGCCATGACGTTCTCGGCGGAGGTCCTCCTGGTGAGGCGCGTGGCCGCCGGTCAGGGCGTGAGCTACGGGCACACGTGGCACGCCCCGCACGACACCACCGTTGCCCTGATCGCTGCCGGTTACGCCGACGGGGTGTGGCGGCTGCTGTCGGGCCGGATGGACGTCACGATCGGCGGACGCCGGTATCCGAACGTCGGCCGCGTCTGCATGGACCAGTTCGTCGTCGACCTCGGCCCGGAGCCCGCGACGCCGGTCCGGGTGGGGGACACCGCGGTGCTGTTCGGGAACGGGGCCGACGGCGGCCCGACGGCCGCCGAGTGGGCCAGGACGGTCGGCACCATCCACTACGAGGTGGTCACCGCCGTGCGGGGGCGTGCCGAGAGGCACCACGTCCTTCGTGCGTCACACGGTGCCGACCGGGGGCGGGAGGCTGCGATATGAGCGAGGACGACGACGGCGAGGTGACCGGTCGCAGCGGAAGGCCCCGGATCCGTCTGCCCAGACGCCCGGCCCGGTCCGCGGCCGAGGAGCCGGTGGAGATCCGACCACCCGAGGTCGTGGGGGGCGCGCCCGGGGATCTCGAGGCGATCAGGGAGCATATCCGGACCCCGGGAGGGCTGCGTGCGGGCCTGGGAGCCCTCGGTGCGGCCACGCTCGGTTCGGTGGTCACCCTGCTGCCCGGTCGACGCGCCAACGACCCGTGGGCGGGCGAAGACATGTGGGAACTCGGAGTGGACCGTGGCTCCATGGTCGCGGCCTCCGACGGCGTACCGCTCGCGGTGCGGGAGGCCGGGCCCACCGATGCGCCGATGACCGTCGTGTTCGCCCACGGCTACACCCTGTCGATGGACAGCTGGCACTTCCAGCGGCGGCATCTCGCGGACCGGTTCGGCTCGGAGATCCGGATGGTGTTCTACGACCAGCGTGGACACGGGCTGAGCGGGATGAGTTCGCGGAAGAACTCCACCATCGACCAGCTGTCCCGGGACCTCGACACCGTCATCTCGGCGACGGCACCCACCGGTCCGGTGGTGGTGATCGGGCATTCCATGGGCGGGATGACGGTCATGGGATATGCCGCGCGCCACCCGGAGACCGTGCGGGAGCGCGTCCTGGGGGCCGGGCTGGTCTCCACCGCCATGGCCGAGCTCTCCGAGGCGGGGCTCGGCGCGGTGCTCGACAACAAATCCGTCGCGCGGCTCGCCGGTCTCGCAGGCCGGAGTCCCGGGGTGTTCACCAACGGTCGGCGGGCCCTCGGGGCGCTCATCTCGCCGTTCATCTACGGCGGCTCGTTCGGTGACCCCGCCGCGATGAGCCCGACCGTCGCCCGGTTCGTGGACAAACTCATCGGCTCGACCGACGTGCTGACCATCGCCAACTTCTTCGAGACCCTCACCCAGCACGACGAGTCGGCCGCCGTGCCCGTCCTGCGGGACGTCCGCACGACCGTCCTGTGCGGTGACCGCGACCTGCTCACCCCGCTCGACCGGTCGGTCGACATCGTCGAGGAACTGCCGGACGCCGAGTTCGTGGTGGTCCCGGGTGCCGGGCACATGGTGATGCTGGAGGAGCCCGCCCACGTGTCCGAGGTGCTGGGGGACCTGGTGGCCGACGCGATCATCGAATGGCGGGAGCGGGAGCGTCGCGCCGACGGCGTGGGCCGCGCCGCCATGCCCCCGCCGGACCGGGGCGCCGGTGGGGAGACGGCCCCGTCC
>NZ_JAALDN010000457.1 GCF_014144855.1 Dietzia maris
TTCGTCGGAGCAGCCCTGGCCGGGGTGACACTCGCACAGTGCCGGGAGCTCGCGGCCCTGGCGCTGGACAGCGACACGGCCCTCGACGCCAGGGACGCGGTGCTGGCGGCCCGGGGCTGAGCAGGAGCGCGAGCGGCTGACCGGCCAGTTCGGCGCGGCCAGGGCGTGGCCCACGGATCACGGCGGTACCGTCGGTGACGACGGGAGGATTCGACTGTGGACCGAAGTGGCGACATGACCGTGGACCTGTCCATCGAGACGGCGGACGGCACAGCGGAGGCGTTCGTCTCGCGACCCGACACCGCTGGGCATGACCTGCCGGGTGTGCTGCTGTTCCCCGACATCTTCGGCCTGAGGCCGCAGATCCGGACGATGATGGACCGCATCGCGAGCTGGGGCTACGTCGTCCTGGCGCCGAACGTCTTCTACCGGTCCGGCACCGTCGACGACCTGGCGCCGACCGTCGACCTGCGCGAGCCGGGAGGGCGGGACAGCTATATCGCGACCGTCTTCCCGCTGATGGAGGGGCTCACCTCCGACCTGTCGCGACCGGACACCGCCGCGTACCTGGACGCGCTGCTGGCACTGCCCGGGGTCACGGCTGACGCCGGGGTCATCGGCTACTGCATGGGGGCGCGACTGGCGTTGCGCGCCGGCGGCGACCACCCGGACCGCGTGGCCGCCGTCGGGGGTTTCCACGGCGGCGGGTTGGCGACGGACGAGAGCGACAGCCCGCACCTGAGTCTCGCGACGACCCGGGCTGCCGTCCTCCTGCGGCACGCCGACGATGACCCGTCGATGCCACAGGAGGGTATGGACACCATCTCCGCTCTCGCACGGAAATCCGGAGTGCCGCTGGATCAGTCCGTGT
>NZ_JAALDN010000045.1 GCF_014144855.1 Dietzia maris
TCCGCCTGCACCCGGGCCGCCGCCCGCCGAAACCGCCGCTGACCTGGGGTGCCCTGGACGACCCGTGCAGGGCGCCCCAGGTCAGAGGGCTCGGGCCGGCCACGCCGCGGGCGCGCGTCCCGCACCGAATAGTCGACACCGTTAACTGCTCGGGGCAAAGAGTGTTTATTCTCTTTCCCAGTGCCGAGACTCCCTCCCCGGCGCACGGGCTCACTTAGCGGCCGCAGTGAGAGCGAACCGTCCCCCTCAGGCCTGTCCGAAAGGCGCCCCCTCATGGCGATTGCCCAACCCAAGCGTGTCAAGGAGATCACCAAGTCGATCTCTGAAGGCGATATGGAGACGGCGGCCACGGCCACCATCAACTTCATCCTCGATTCGGGAGTGAACGGTTTCGGACCGGTCAAGGGTGCCGAGACCATCGCCGCCGAGGCGCTCAAGCACTCCGGTGGCTACGCCGAGAAGGCCATCAAGCGGATCATCGCCACGCACACCAGGGTCGTGGGCGCGTCGGGGTTCGTTTCCGGGCTTGGCGGGCTTGCCACGATGGCGGTGGCCATTCCCACGGATGTCACCGTCTTCTACACCCGCGCCACCCGGATGATCGCGGCCGTTGCGCACCTACGCGGATATGACGTCCACAGCGAAGAGGTCCGCAGTGTCATCGCGGTGTCGCTGATCGGATCCGCCGGTGTGGAGGCGATGTCCAAGGCCGGCGTCGAGATCGGCACCAAGACGGCCGTCGCGGCCCTGAAGAGGGTGCCGGGCACCGTCCTGACCAAGATCAACAAGGCGGTGGGCTTCCGTCTGGTCACCAAGTTCGGCACCACGGGGTCCATCAACCTGGTCAAGGTCGTGCCCGTGGCGGGCGCGGCCGTCGGCGGGACGATCAACATCGCGGGCATCCGATCGATCGCCGGCTACGCGAAGAGCAACTTCCCGGCAGTTGACCCGGTGGTCGTGCCGGGCACTGTGGTCTGAGCCTGCCGTCTGACAGTCGGCCCCCCCTGCCGCGTTGCGTCGAAACCACCGCTGAACTGCGGTGCCCTGCAGGGCCCGTTCAGGGCATTGCAGGTCAGCGCCTCCGGGAGAGCGGGGCCCGCGTCTCCAATCGGTTCGCTGGTTGTCCACTGGGGGTCGGCGGCGCAGGGCCATGAGGCCACCTCAGCGTGTGTCACTATCCTGATGCCCTGATGCCTACTCAGAGTGCCGCGTATCTCTCCGCGCACTTCGGACAGAGGGGCAAAGAGTGATGGTCTTGCCGCGGGACGAAAAAAGGGCCGCAGAGTGCGCGTACGGCTTCCCCGTTAATCGTCTTGCCCGCAAGGTGCTCACGATGGGTGTAGTGGCTCATCGACCCCGGCTCAGAGAGAGCCAGGTCGCCCGCTGCCACCAAGGTCGCCAGAGCCTCCCGTCGCTTCGCCCATGCCCCCGGGTCCGCGATGTTGGAGTAGATGTCCCCGTAGCGATCCCAGCCCTGCTCTGGTGGATCAATCGAGATCAAAATTCGAATCGTCAATTGCCATAAGAGATCACTCGCAGCGAAGCGTGGCTCAGGCGTGATCTCCACGGTGATTTCGTCCGCTCGATAGTCATCTTCGCGCATGGCCTCCACGCTGAAGCTCACGTGAGCGAGATCGCCTACTCCGGGGATCGGATGGTGGACTCGGGCTCGGTACTCCCCACCGGAGTGAACACTGCGCAGTGCGTCAAGAACTGTTCGCTGGGCCTCCAGTTCCCACTCGGTGCGGAGGCGTGCTGCAGTCTCCTGCTTGAGAAGTCGCACATCAGCGTCGTTCTGAAGAGAACCCAGGGCGAGGTCTTCGTCAGAGCAGGTCGGCGATTTCGTCCTCGACAGAGGCGGCGGTCTTCTGCTGGTGCGCGAAGCGCTCGGCGAGCTCGCGCTGATCGCGGTTATGGCGTGACTGGAATTCGAGAAGGTCGCGCACGCGAATGCGTCGGTCGCGGCCCACTCGATGGAAGAGGATCTCCCCGCGGTCCAGCAGCTTGTAGAGGTGGGAGCGGCTCATCCCGAGTCGCTCGGCCGCCTGGTTCGGGGTGAGCGTGGAATCAGCGTCAATTGTGATGACTTCATCGCCGTCACGCACTCGGCGGGTCAGGTCGAGGAGAAGGTCGCGCAGTTCAGGGCCAGCGTCGGATCGCGCGAAATCTTCGAGGGCGTCGAGTTGATCGACGGGAACGTTCTCGGTCGCGAGAGCATGCATTAGAGGTCACTCCTGCTCGCCGCTGACAAGGCGGGATTTCGTTGAATGCAGATGTTGCACGTGCCGTATATGTCGCAGATGACGCAAGCGTACGGCAGGCGAGCGCCCATGCCAAGACCATCCGTCGCTCGTGAGGGGGCGGGTGCGTGGATCACTGGGAGCCGGCCGCGGCGTTAACACCCCGCGTCTCACGCCCCCCGGCAACTCCGCCAATCGCAGCGCCAGCCGCAGCTCCAGCGCCCGGTCGCCGCGGCGCCAGCAGGTGCCCAGTACGGAATCGAGCCGGTCGAGCCGCTGGTACACCGTGTTGACGTGCACGAACAGTCGCTCGGCGGTGGCGGAGGGGCTGCCGTCGGCGCCGAACCACGCCCCGAGGGTGTCGAGTAGCGCGGTGCTGCGGGTGCGGTCGAAGTCGCGCACCGGGCCGAGGTTGCGCTCGATGAACTGCGTGACGAACTCGTGGTCGACCTCACTGAACAGCAGCGCGTAGCCATCGGGGGAGTACGACGACGACAACGGCCGCCACCGCCGCCCCCGCACGCGGTCGCTCGCTCCGGCCGAACCGGCCGGGTGGTCAGCTGAGCTGCCCCAACAGCTCCTTCCACACCGGCCGCCAGTAGTCGATCGCCTCGGCCGAGTCGAGCTTGGTGTGGGTCAGCCCGACCGAGGCTTTTCCGCCGGCTTTGTCGCTGATATTCACCGCGACCCGTGTGCCGTCGGCCAGCGGGACGCGCCAGTAGCGCCACTTCTCCGACCGAGTCACCGACGCCTCGCCGTCCACCGGGATCCCGCCGAACTCCTCGCGCCCGGCGACGAGCTCGGTCCACGCCTTCAGCGCCGAGTCCTTGTCCCCGGCGACCGTCCGCGAGGTGGAGAGCTGGAAGTCGCCGTCGCAGGACTGCCCCGGAACGCGGAGACCGGAGTGCTGTTCGTAGGCGATGGCCGTGCCCTGCGCCCACCACTCGGCCTGCTCGACCGACTCGGGCATCAGTTCGAGGGTCAGGCGCGCGATCGCGGTGTGGTTCATCTCCCGCGCGCCCGCCTGCTCGAGCATTTCCACCCACTCGTCCCACGGGCGGCCGGTGGCGGTAGCGATCGCGGCGGTGTTCGACGGTTTGACCATGCCCTCATGCTGCCCGATGCCCCAACGCCGCGCCCGCCGGATCGCCACGTTTGGTGGGATGTCCTCGGACTCTGTCACCCGACTATCAGGCCGCCGCAGAGGTGATTCCTAAGGTGCGGGAACACACTTGACTCAGCGGGCCGGAGGCCTTCCGGTTCACCGAGCAGGAGGTGTGGCCATGGGATCCGAGACGTTGTACTTGTGGTGGGAGCGGACGATCCGGATGTTCGATTCGTTTGTGCGCGGCTCGCTCGGACTCCAGCCCGTCGTGGTGCCCGCTCCCCGCATTGAGATCGCTCTCTGACACTGCTCGACCTGACACTGCCCGATCTGATCGAGGCGGCGGCTGAGTGCGTTGCCGGACAAGATTACGACGACGACGAGGACCGCCCCCGCCACGGAACGCAGCCACTCACTGTGCGGAACCGCCGGCGACTGTCCCTTCGCATGATCGGGCCCGATCTGGAGAGAATGTGCTCTCCGGACCGGGCCCGAGTTTTGCGATCCCGCGGTGCTCAGCCGGTCAGTTGGTGGGCACGCTCGTTGGGAGTGGCTGCACCGTCTCGGTGGGCTGGTCAGGCTTGGCGTCCGGTCCGGCGGTCAGCGGTGCCATCCTCGCGGCGGCGGTCTGGCGAACCGGCTCATCCAGTTGGAAGCGGGACCGCAGGATCGTGGACCCGCCGGCCGGGATCGACCGGTTCCAGTTGATGCCCATGCCGTTGTCGTGCTCAGCGGACACGGAGGTGTCGTTGTAGTCAGCGCCCGACCGGGCCACGTTCCAGATCTGGTCGAAGCTCGCCTCCTGCCGCAGTGCGTCCCCGGTGAGGTCGGTCAGGGCGATTCGCCGACCGCTGTTGTCGTTGCAGGAGACCGACCGGCTGTACACGGATCCTGTGCCGTAGTCGCTGCGGCTGAGGTAGCAGTCCGCGGCGCGGTAGATCTTGACGTCCTTGGCCACGCCACTGGTGTTTCGGACGGTGATGTCGGTCTGATAGCCGGGGTTGCCGTCGACGAAGTAGTCCACCTGCGTGAGCTCGATCCCGGTGTCGCCGGCGCGGACGGTGGTCCGGATGACTAGGGGGTCGGCTGCGGTCGCGCTGCCCGTGGTGGACTGTGCCACCGGGGTCCACCCGTAGTTGAATCCACCACTGGCGGGAACGGCGGTGCCGTAGGACTGACCGTCGACGAAAGCGACCGTCGCGCAGGCGCCCGGTCCGTAGTAGACGCTTCGGCCGTCAGTGGGGGATTGCACGTCGCAGTTCAGGCCGGCCCCCACCACGAGGTTGGTGATCGCGCCGTCCTGGAATCCGGGCGGAGGCGTGCTCGTGGTTGTCGTCGGCGTGGTGGTCGTCGTTCCGGTCGGCCGGGTCGTCGTGGTGCCGGTGGATCCGCACTCGACGATGAGCGAGAGGAACCCGATGCGGCCGAGAACGATGCTGGTCGACCATTCGAACACCCAGAGCGCCGAGGCGGATGCGGTCGCTGCGACCCGGAGGGAGGCGCTGAGTTCGAAGCAGTCGCGCGAGTTGACCGATGCTGATAGTTCGGGGCCCACCGAGACGCCGGCGGCGAGATCGACGGCCTTGATATCGGCCTTCAATCGAGCCTTGATGCCGAAGAAGATCTTGGCGTCGAGACTGCCGTCGCCGCTGATCTCGTTGACCGCGTAGTCGGCGCGGTTGATTGCCCGGGTTCGATCGCGGGAGATCTCGATCCCGTCGGATCGGGACGAACTCGACTTGGCGCTGAGGGAGGCTCCTCCTCCCATCTCGATCTCGAGCACCGGGCCGGTTTCCAGGCCGAAGGGGCCGGCGACCGGGATGAAGGCTTCCGGCATCTTGTCCTCGTCGACTTCGCACTTGATGCCGGCGACGGTGTTGATAGAGAACTCGGCTGAGTGCCCGTAGTTCATGACGATCTTGAGGTACTCGTCCCGTGGATTGAATACGACCTGGGCGGAGAGGTCCGCGAGGGTAACCCCGATATCCAGGTTCACCGGGCTCCCCACCTCACAGTCGAGGAACGACGGAAGTGCTCGGAAGGGCATCGACGCACCGGAACGGGATTGCATCCGTCCCATCGGCCCCGCCTCGGAGCCGCCGTCGGTCGACACGGCGTCTTCGAGGTTTACCGTGGTGTTGATGGAGAACTCGTCGTAAACCTCTTCGATGCCCGCGGGTTCGGTTTCGACCTGGACGAGTCCGCTGGGCAGGGTCGTGATCCCGGTGACCCTGCCGATGACGCCGGTGGGCGACCCCGGCGCGACGTCCACCACGAAGGGCGCTCCCACGGCGGGCTGGTCGTCCTGGTCCGGCGTGATCACGGTGGATTGGGTCTCGCCGGTTTCGCCCGTGACGCTGACTACCGTCCCGGGATCAGCGATCGTCGTGTCGTCCTTGGGGACGATGCTGTGTTCGATGTCCTGCAGCGGTGGTGCGTCAGGGCCCACGAGCTCGTCGTCTGCCCCGCCGCCGGAGCTGCCCGCCGATCCGAGCGAGCCGCTGCCTCCACTGCCGGGGTTGAGTGAGTCAGACTCGAGCGAGCCGGAGTTCTGGCCGCCGGCGATGGGTGTGCCTGCGGTGGTCACGAGGAGAGCGGCGGTCAGGGCGACTGTCGAGGCCTTGAATGCTGCCCGGAGTGGGCGTTTGTGCGCGGTCATGGGCTGGTCCCGTCATCGGGCGGCGGACGCCGAGGTGGATCTGACGCCCCTGACGTTAAGGCCCCACTTATCCGAAGTGGCCGTCTCGGCGATCGCACTCACCACACGGTGTGGTGACTGATGGGCCAAGGTGATTGGTGGGACTGCCGGGACGGCTTCCGGGCGCATCTGACCAGGTCAACCGGGGTGTGTCGTACGTTCGGACGATTTTGACGACGACGAGGGCCCGCAGCGCTTCGGCCGGTCCCGCGCATAGTGTGCGGAACCGGCCGAGTGGGCAGTGGCGGCGACCGTGCGGCCTACCGCGGACCCGCCCCCGGAGCGTGCCTGACGAGGATGACTCACGCCTCAGCAGTGGGCACTGGGCTTTCGACGGTGGGCGCGCTCGCGTCCGGGGTCGGGCTCGTGGTGGTCGCCGGCGCTGACGGGCTGGTCGTCGCGGTCACCTTCGGCAGCGGCGGCAGGTCGAAAACCCACCCGGCGGTGCCGTCGGGCCGCAGCATCGCGCGCTGGGCGGAGTCGTCGATCAGGAACGCGATGGTGATCTCGTAGTCGCGGTCCGCCGACAGAACTGTGGTCTCGGAGTTCGCGGACTGCTCGCACTCCGAGCTGATCGTCCGGGCGTCTCGAGTCGCACCGCCGGGGCGCATCTCAGCGAAGTCGTTCGGACCGATCGAGGCCCAGCGCTCGGGGCCCGCCTCGGCAGAGGTCGCGATGCTCAGCGTGAGCTCGACACCGCAGCCCGGCGTGCGCACGATGTTCTCAACCTTTGCGGTGCCCAGCTCGACGCCGTCGCGGTTCACGACTGCGAACTCCCGGCCGACTCGCACCGTCTCGGGCTCCTGCGGACCCTCGGTCGCGGAGGTCTGCTCCGTCGTCGCGTCACCGGTCGGGACGGTGATCGGTGCGGAGGCCGCGTCGGAGGCAGGCGCACTCGTGGGCGGAGTGCTCGAATTCGCAGTCGTCGTGGCTAACGTCCCGGCTCCGGGTCTCGCGGGAGCCGAAGTCGTCGGAGCGGCGGTCGCACTCGTCGTGGCGGCGGCCCCGGAGTCCTCATCGGACTCGTGGACGCTCTCGTCGCGCGCGACGTCGTCCAGAGACGGCAGATCGGCTCCGCTATCGACTTCGTCGATAGCGGGGGCGTCTTGGTTGGCGCTGACATCGGGTGCCTCGGCAGGCTTATTTTCCGCCATCTCCGGGATCGCCCGCAGAGAAGCCGGGTTCACAAGACTCTTCACCGACGGCTGGTTGGGCGACTCCTGGAGTGCCGCCGGGCGCGCAGTTGTGGGCCGCTTCGGCTCCCCGTGAGCGTCTCCGGCGAGATCGCACTCGGCGGAAGCAAGGGTCACGTGGAGCGTGAAGTCGGAAAGAAATACATTGCTGGTCACATAGAGTCGTGCCTCGGCCTTCGCCCAGCCTATGCCCGACGAATGGTGGTACTGCAGGACGCCGGTGACCCCGGTAAGCAACGTTGCTGGCTTGTACGCGGTGGTCTGTCGATTCAGCGGCGGAAGGTAGAGCGGGGTGTCCTCGCGGAGGAAGATGGGACCACCCGCAGACACATTGGCTTGCCCGGTTTTCCCGGGCTCGCACTTCGCAGTAGCGGTGATGGCCTTCTGGCTGTCAGAAGTGCCGTAGGTGATGATCTCTCGTGATCGATTTCCAGCGAGCCAGAGCCGCATGCGAGTCACCTCGGAAGAAGCGACGCTGGTACCCGCAGCCAGGTTAGTGCCAGCCGCAGCACAATCCGATGTCCCCTGCGCGCGCACGCGGGCGCACGAGCTCCCCTTTATCTCGAGCGGAAGTGCATCGATAACACCGCTGTCGTTGTGATTCAGCTGCACCGTGCCGCCCGAATTTCTCGGGTTTGCAAAGGCTCGGGCTTGCTGAGTAGTGGCGGAGGTAGCCTGTCGGTCGATCGAACCGAAACCGGAGACGGCGCGGGCATAGTTGGTGAAGGCGGTCGGGTCCGCGGCGAAGACCGACTCGCCGTGGACAGTGTCCTGCCAAGTCGCCTCGGTCGGGCGGACGTTGGCCGCGCCGAAGGCAATTGTGATGAGCAAGACCAAGACGCCGGCGAAGGCCAGGAGGACGCGCGGCTGCTTGAGTGACTTACGCATCTGCGGACCCCCCGTCAACCTCGTCCTCATCCTCGTCCTTGGGCCAGAAAGTCCACAGCACTCCGAGCGCCGCGATGCCCGTGATCCCACCCAGGACTAGCGGGTTGCTGAACCAGACGATTACGTTGGCCAGTTCGGGCACCGACCACAGCACCTTGCGGACTGTGTCGACCCGGTACATGCCGGGGTCGATGTTGGGGTTGGCATCACCCTTCATCTGAACCAGCGCCTCGCCGGGCGTCTGCGGGTACACCTCGACCACTCGGTGAGTGACCGGGAGTTGGCCCTCTTCGCGGTCAACCGTGATCACGTCGCCTACCTGTATCTCGTCGGCGGAGATCTCTTTGACCACTGCGACGGCGCCGGTCGGGATGGTGGGGGACATTGACCCGGTCTTGAACATGATCAGCGAGATGTTCATCGTGACCGCGGCGATCACGAGCCCCACTGCCGCGACCCCGCCCGCGGCCAGGAGATTGGCGATGCCGCCGCCGATGTACGACCACACCGACCGCTTGCGCGGTGCCCGGTGGGAGGCGGCAGCTGAGGCCGGGCCCTCCGTGGGGTTCTGCACGGTCGGTGTGCTCATGGCGTTCTCCTGATGAAGGTGGGGCTGAGAGGGGAGAGGGAAAAGCAGTGGGATGCGGCGGCGGAATACTCACCCGCCGCCGCGGTCACACGCTATTTCGCCGCGGGGACGGGGTCCTTGGAGGTGGCGGTGAACTCCCAGAAGATCGCGTCGGAGAGCTCGTCGCCGACCTCGAGGGGGGCGCCGTCGGCGAGAGTGGCGGAGAAGCATACCCAGCGGTAGCCGCCGGCGTCGATGTCGGTGGTGGCCATGACCTCGGGTGCTTCCGCGCCAATTGTCGAGGCCTTGGCACCGCTGAAGTCGGTGCTGGCGTCGCAGGTGGGAGCGTCATCCGTAGCCGTCTTGCCGAGGTCGACAACAGCGACCGATACATGCGATGCCAGCGCTGACTCGTCGGCGTTGGTGCGGTTGAGCACGATGTCGGCGCCCAGATTGCGCTTGGTCTCCCTCAGGCCGACCAGCTGGTACACGGGCTCGTTGGGGATGAGGGAGTCGGCCTTCTGAGCGAATGCCATCGAACCGGGCCCGCCCTCGCCGTCGACGGCCGCGGATGAGACGTACTCCGCCCAGTTGTCGCCACCCTCGAAGTTGCCCTGGATGTTGAACGACGTGTTCTCGGTACCGAAGGTGCCCTCGCCCCACACGGTGTCCGACCAGGCGGCCAGGGTCACGGCGGCGCCGACGCCCAGCACGAGACCCGAGGCCATGATGGCGCGGGTCTTCTTTCGGCGGTTCTGGTTCTTGACGGCGGGCTGGGGGGTCTGGGGCGCGGTGCTCATGCGAGGGCCTTTCGAACGAAGGGGAATAACCAACAGGTGTCTGTTGACGCGTCTCATTTATTATCACTTACCTACTGGCCGGTAGCAACCTGAAAGTTGACATTTGTTCCTAACGTCACAATCTGATGGTTCGGCTGACAAATGGCTTGTACCAGCACGTCTGAGGCTCACATCGGGTTTGAAACGGCTCGCGATCTGAACAGATCAGTCTGGACGAGCGTCCTGGACGATTTGTTCAGAAGGCAGGATCACGACGATGACGCGCTCGTCCGCCGCGCTGCAGCAGGCTCGTCACCGGGGGGTTCTCATCCATCGACCAGGTTCCGCTGGCCGAGATTTCAGCGTCAGATACCTAGCCTCGGTCTTTCACGCGGGACGTGAGGT
>NZ_JAALDN010000458.1 GCF_014144855.1 Dietzia maris
CGCACGTGACCGAGCGGCGGCGGGCCCGCTCTGCCGCGCCGCGCTCGGTGCGCCCCGGGTCGACAGCATCCAGGAGTCGGTGCGCGTGTTCCTGGAGGCGGCGGGTCGTACACTTTTCGGCGGCCAGGGCGATCAGCTGCGCTTCCAGGTGTGCGCGCGCCTCGTCGTCGTAGTCGTCGGGCAGGGCTGCCAGGGCGGCGTTGATAATCCTGAGGTGCCCGGCGGACAGGGCGCCCTCGGCAGTGGCGCGCATGCGGGCGGTGTCGGCGATGGCGGAGTCGTCGAGTCGGCCGCGCGCGTCCCCGGGGGCCAGGCCCAGGCCACCGGTGAGCATCTGTCGCTCGTTGACGAATCCCATCTGCCGCGCGGTACCCGAGGTGCGGGCGGTGGCCAAGACGCGGGCCTGGGAGGCGCGGATGCGGCGTTGGGCCTGTTCGAGGGCGACCAGTTCGGCGTGCAGTTCGGCCGGTGACACCTCCGCCCAGTCGCGCTCAAGGTGGGCATCGAGCGCGGACAGCACGACGGCCAGCTCATTGCTGGCCGCGGCCCCCTTTCCGGTGTCGCTCATGTGTTCGATTAGATCACCCGGGTACGACACGAACGCGTCGTCCCAGTTCACGTCGACGAAAGGGGAGCGGCGGTGTCACCCCCGCCGGGTGCTCGCGGACTACTCGCCCGATTGCGCCCGGCCTCAGCTGGCCTTGCGGGGGACTGCGCGAACTGGTTTGTGCAAGAGGCCTCCCACTACGATGACGGTGTCAATACTGATCACATGAACGTGGCCGCGGAGCGAGTGAGAGTGACCGGTGTGCTGACGGCAGTGCTCATCGTTGTGTCCGGGTGCGGCGAATTCGGAGGAGGTGCTAATGATGCGCCGGGGCCGGCGCCCACATCCGCCACTTCGTCGGCATTCACTGTGACCACGGCCGAAAAGGCCACCTCGCAGGAGATCGCAACACCGACCTCCACACCGCTCTACGAGACACCCCACAGTCCTGCCGCGCCGACCCCGGCGATCGTGACCGAGGGTGCTGAGTGCGGGCCCCGCGGTGCGTTGGCCGTCTTCGCTGACGGCGTGACCGCCTACTGCACCCGTGTGCAGTACACCGACGGTGCCGCGTGGTCGCGTGACCCGCAGTTGGCGCCGAATCCGGCAGTCGAGGAGGCGATGCGGCAGGCGGGGCCACGCCTCGGTGCGCAGTGCATGGGAGCGGATATCGGCCGCAGGGCGGTCGACGCCAGTGGCGTTGCGATTCTGTGCGACAACTACGTGTGGCGATTCGATGTCGGACAGGAACCGCGGCATCCCTGGGTTGACGACCAGGTTCGGTGGATGGAGTGCCTCGAGCAATCGACCGAAGAGGATTGCAGAGATCTTCTCGACGAGTGATCCGAGCCTGCGCCGCTGGCCCCCAGTCAGGCGAAGAATTCGCCCCAGATGATCACTCCGCCGAAAATCGCCAGGCCTGCGAATATCTCAACCTTGATCGAGGGGTCGTTGTCCACCATGAGGCGGATGTTGTGTTTGAAGTCAGCCCAGGTCAGCGGTCTCAACCAGACCCATCGGATTTTGCGGCCAGCGTCAGGTTTGTCGTCGTCCATTCGGTTCCTTCCAGTCACGGGGTGAAGTATCGGTCGAACACCGCACTTCCACCCTTCTTTCCCAAGTAGCTGCCCACCGCTGCGCCGATACCAGCGCCCAGAATCGCGCCGAGTGGACCGATGGCACCGCCGGCCATGGCCCCGAGCCCCATGCCGCTGGTGGTGCCACCGATGAGAGCGCCCGCCGTCTCCATGGACGCTTCTCCAGCAGTGGTTTCGCCTGTCGCGTATCCCTCGACGCCGTCGTAGACGGTGACGGCTGCGCCGAGAGGGCCGGCAATTTTGCCGAGGCCTCGGAGCACGCCGGCCCAGGCCTTTCCGGGAGCGTCCGCAACGGGATTGAGTTTGTGCCGTCCGCGAGTCGCAGGGTCCAGCTCATCGGCTTGAATCGGGAACCCGTACCTGGCCCCGCCGGTCACGGCATCGACTGCGGCAAGCCATGAATGCCCTGGCCCCGGTATCGGTCGCCGGTCGACTTCTGGTGGTATCGCCTCGTGGAGCCGGGTGGCCACGAGGTCGATCTCGCGGCCGTAGTGCTCGTCGAGCGACCGCACGGTGTCCAGGGCCATGCGGATCGTCTCGGCATGGGCGTTGACGGTGTCCTGGGTGATGTCGTCGCGGCCGGGTCCGGGGCCGACGGAGTCCTGGCCGACGACCAGCCCGGCACTGACGGCGTCGCGGACTCGGTCGCGTACTGATTGGACTGCGGATTGCAGGGCTGCTTCGGCTCGGGACAGGGCGTCAGTGAGGTCTTCGAGCCCGTCTGCGAGTTTGGTGACGTGCGACTTCTCGGTTTCCGCCGCGTCGAGGACGGCGTCTGCTGCGACGCCGGACCAGCCCTCCGCGAGCGTGTCCCGCCCGTCGGCCAAGAAGTTTCGTACCTCTTCTGCGGTGGTACGACGGGTGGCAACGGCGTCCCCGGCGGCGGTCAGCGCGTTGGTGTCCCAGCGACTGATCTGCCCGATCGTGTAGCTCACGCCTCGCCCTTTCTGCAGCTTGTCCGTCACCAGGTACGACGTCGCGAGCCTGCCGTCCGGTTCCGCACCCGGCACAGAAATCTCTGGGCCCGGCACTGTGATGACCCACCCGTCGGCCGGCGACGACTGGGATGATCTCTGATCGTGAGCGCCTACCGACCTGACGACGCCCCTTCCGACCTGCGGCGACGCGGCTTGGCGCCGCGAACCTCAGGTCGGGGGAACCGTTCGGCGGCTCGGCCCGTCGTACAGGTTGTGGGGAAAAGTAGAGCGTTCGTAGCTGCGGTGGTGGCCGCCGGTGTGGTGCTGTCCGGGTGCGCGTCGGCTGACGGGGGAGAAGATAAGTCGACGACGACGACGAGCCCAGCCGCTGCCGAGGAGCCGGGCAATCCCTGGGATCTGCCGATCGAGCAGAGGCCTGCCCTGTTCGACCCGTGTGCCGAGATCCCGATCGAAGCTATTGAAGAGGGGGTTGGCGGCGCGGTCCACCCTATCGACGAGTATGCCAACAACGAGCGCGGCGAATTGATCTCTTGTGGCTGGAAGAGCAATGAAGTGCATGTGAGCGTCCTGGGAACTTGGAAAAGTCACGACGAGTATTTATCCGACCCAAACTTCGTCGTCGATAATCGCAACGATGAGATCGGTGCGCGGAACGCGATTCAGATGACGGAGAGGTCGAATAGGGCGGAGGACTCCTGTCTGAATCTGCTTTTCACGGGCCGCGGCACCGTTTGGATAAAGGTGACCATGTCAACGGCTCTTAGGTACTTCAGGCAAGAGCGTTCGGTCCCGCCGTGTCACGCATTGGATGAGGTCGCAAGCTCGATCGTTGCGTTTGTCCCAGAGGGAGATTATCGGTGACTGTTCATCTAGTCCAGGGGGTCGTACGCGCTTGTGTAAAGGCGTGTGAAGGGTTCACCGGGACAATTCGCACCGCGATAGATCAGAGCTCTATCGGGGCGCAGGTCGCGGCGTCCGGGTCGTTTATAACCGCTCGCCAACTAGGGACCGTCTACTCGCTATTTGCCGACCAAGATCTTCGCAGCCTTCTGGATGAATTCGTGATTCAGGCGGAGGCGATGTCGATGCTCTTCGCCGCCGCCGGGGGGCTCATCGAGGCGCAGGATGAGGCGTTGGCGGGGGCGTTGTCGAAGGCGGCTGAGGAACCTGCCGGGCTGCAGAGCCTGGGGCTGATACACGCAAGCGAATCGGACGTCTTCGCACTCCAGGACATGTGCGTCATGGGCGCCTACGGGCGAGTGGGGCCGGAGGATGTGTCGGATTCGCCGCTGGAGCGCATCGCCCAGTGTGCTGAGGGACTGCAACCGAGCCAGTTCAGCGACATCGATGAGCGGGCCACCAGAGTCTCGGAGGCACTGAACTCAGCTGCGGAACAGCTCAACAGCGACCTCAACAACATCCTCGGTAGCAGCTGGCAGGGGCAGTTCGCGTCGAGTGCGCAGGACTCGGTGACGGGCCTGGTGAACTCGGCGTTCGCTTTGTCAGGGGAGTTGGAGCAGGTCGCACGCAAGGCCAGGCGCGCGCACGACGGGTTCGTCACCACCCGCACCAGCGTCGCCGAGCAGGCAGCGCAAGCCAAGATCGCGCAGCTCTCCGGCCAGGAGCACGGACCTGCGGGGCTGAGCGCCGCTGCCGAGTCGCGGGCCCGAATGGCGGCGGCGGAGGAGCAGGCCAGGGCGATTGTCAACACCGAGTACAGCCCCGCAGTCATGGACGCCAACCTCGATGACCTTGACTTCACCGCCGCGTACCGGGTGGTGTCGACCTCGGCGCTGGGCGGGCCCAGCGGCATCGACATGGCGCGCGTCTGGAACACCGAGGGCATCCCGCGGCCGGCCCAGCCGGCGGCGCCGAATGCTGCCGCAATCGCCGCCCTCACGGGTGGTGCGAGCGGAGCGGGCAACGAGGCGCAGGTGGCCGCCGGGACCGCGGG
>NZ_JAALDN010000459.1 GCF_014144855.1 Dietzia maris
TGGGAGCGCGTCGTGACCGCCGCGGGCGCACAGGGTCCCGGCACGCCGTCCACCGGCACGGTCCGTACGGTCCTGGTCACCGGCGCTGGCCGCGGGATCGGCGAGGCCACCGCGCGCCGGTTCGCCGACGCCGGCTACCTCGTGGGCGCGTACGACCTCCAGCCCTGTGCGTGGGCCGAGGGAGACGAGCGGATCGTCACCGGTTCGCTCGACGTCACTGATCCCGCCGCGTGGGAGGCCGCTCTCACCGAGCTCGCCGCCCGTAGCGGTGGCGCGCTGGACGTGCTGGTCAACAACGCCGGCCTGCTCTACGGCACTCCGTTCATGGACGCGAGTTTCGAGCAGGACGCCGCGCTGGTGGACGTCAACGTCAAGGGGGTGCTCTACGGCTGTCGCGCCGCGTTCCCGTTCCTGGAGAAGTCCGCCACCCCGACCGTGGTGAACCTCTGCTCGGCGTCGGCGATCTACGGCCAGGCCGAGATGGCGACGTACTCGGCGACCAAGTTCGCGGTCCGCGGGATCACCGAGGCACTGGACCTGGAGTGGGCCCGCCACGGCATCCGGGTGTGCTCGGTGTGGCCGCTGTACGTGGGCACCGGAATGCTCGAGGGCGTGAACACCACCGGGATGCGCACGATGGGCGTGCGCCTCACGGAGGGCGACGTCGCCGGCGAGATCCTCGACCTGGCCGAGCAGACGGCGCGTGAGCCCTCCGGGGTGTTCGGCAGGATCCGCCGGGCGCTGGGCCGCGAGGTCCACCGGCCGGTCGGGAAGCAGGCCACCGCCATGTACCTGGCCTCGCAGGTCGCCCCCAGCCGACTCGTCAAGCTGTCCAATCAGCGCCTGACCTCGTGACGGCGGCGGGCCCGACCGAGTGGGGCGAGGGCGCGGTCGGCGTCGGCCCGTGGGAGACCGAGCATCCCGGGGAGCCGCGCCCGGCCGGCGACCGGTGGGATTCCGACCTCCTGGACGCAGGCGACCGTCGCAACGTTGTCGACCGCTACCGCTACTGGCGCCGCGAGGCGATCGTCGCCGACCTCGACACCCGTCGGCACCCCTTCCACGTGGCCATCGAGAACTTCGGCCACGACGCCAACATCGGCACCGTCGTGCGCACCGCCAACGCCTTCCTGGCCGCCGAGGTGCACATCGTGGGCCGCCGCCGCTGGAACCGACGCGGGGCCATGGTCACCGACCGCTACCAGCACCTGCGCCACCACGCCGACGTCGGCGCCCTCATGGAGTGGGCCCGCTCCGAGGGGCTGCCGGTCGTCGCCGTCGACAACCTCCCCGGTGCCGAGCCTCTCGAGACCGCGAGCCTGCCGCGCGACTGCGTCCTGCTCTTCGGACAGGAGGGGCCCGGGGTGAGCGAGGACGCGCGCCTGCGGGCCGCGAAGACCGTCTCGATCGCACAGTTCGGCTCGACCCGCTCGATCAACGCCGGCGTGGCCGCCGGGATCGCCATGCACGCCTGGATCCGCGAACACGCCGCCCCGGCCTGATCGCCATCTCGCCCGCCCACCGCGACGCCCGCCCGCCGTTTCCCGCACCTATTGGTTTTCGATAGGTATAGGTCCATAGTCGGTGTATGAATATCGAGAAACGAGCGGTCCTGCCGTTGCGGGTGTGCCTGGTGGTGCTGTTCGCGATACTGGTCCTGCTGCAGACCATGTCCCTGCCCGGGCAGTTCGCGCACATGGCCGAGACGTCACCGGGCGACGCGCACCTGCGGTGGCTGCTGACGGCCGTATCGATCTACTGGGTGGTGTGCATCCAGGTCGTGGTGGTGGCCACCTGGAAGCTGCTCTCGATGGTCAGGGCCGACCGCATCTTCACGGACGGGTCCCTGGTCTGGGTCGATGTGATCCTGGGGGCGATCGTCGCCGCCTGGGCGATGCTCGTGGTGGTGCTCGTGCTGGTCGGCATCAACGCGACTGATCCCGGCCTGCCGCTACTGCTCTTCCTCGTCGTCGTCATCATCACGGTCGCCGCGCTGCTCATGGTCGTCATGCGCGCGCTCCTCCGGCAGGCGACCTCCCTGCGCTCCGAGATGGACACGGTGGTCTGATGCCGATCATCGTGCGGATCGACGTCGAACTCGCCAAGCGCAAGATGAGCGTCGGAGAGTTCGCGGAGCGGGTGGGATTGACGCCCGCCAATGTCTCGGTGCTGAAGAACGGTCGGGCCAAGGCCGTGCGGTTCAGCACGCTCGAGGCGATGTGCCGGGTGCTCGAATGCCAGCCCGGCGACCTGCTCGAATGGGTCGAGGAATGAAGCGCCGGGTGCACTTCCTTCTGGTCCTGGCCGCAGTGCTGGCCATAATCGCGCTGGGGGCGACGGCGGTCGTCCTCGGTGAGGCCGACGACTCCCCGGGTCTGCAGGGGATCGGGGTGCTCGTGGTGATCGGTGCCGCGGTCGTCGCGCTGCGCTGGCGCGGGCCGGGGGAGCGCGGACCGGACTAGGCGTCGGCGGCAGGAGGGCGCGCTACGTGGCCGGTGCCGCGGGCCCGTTGCGGATCCGGTCGACGACCTTGGGGCCCGCGGTGATCGCCATCGGCAGCACCGAGACCAGCACGATGCCGATGAGGATCAGGTCGATGTGCTCCTTGATGAAGGTGAACTGGCCGAGCCACGCGCCCAGCGCGGTCACGCCCGCAGCCCACAGCAGGGCCCCGATCACGTTGAACGAGACGAAGACCCGGTAGCGCATCCCCGCCATGCCGGCGACCAGCGGCGCGTACGTCCGGACGATCGGGACGAAGCGGCAGAGGATGATCGTCGCCGGGCCCCACTTGTCGAAGAACTCGTGGGCCTCGTGGATGTAGGCCTGCTTGAAGAACCGCCCGTCCGGCCGCTCCCGCAGGTGATGTCCCCAGCGGTTGCCGATGAAGTACCCCACCTGGTCCCCGAGGAACGCCGCGATCGGCGCGGTCACCAACACCACCCACAGTGGCGCGAACGGGCTGTCCTGCTGCGTGAGCAGGCCGGCCGTGAACAACAGTGAGTCGCCGGGGAGGAACGGGAACAATAGCCCGGACTCGATGAATACCACCGCGAGGAGTGCCGGGAGTATGGCGTTGCCGAACGGCCCGTCGCCGGACAGCCAGAATTCGGGATCCATGAAGCCCGGGCCCAGGGCGAGGACCTGCTGTGCCTGTTCGGCCACGAGGTGCGTGTTCACCGGAGGATCATACTCCCGCGGACCCCGGGCCCGGCCGTGTCCGCGATCGACGTCACTCCGGGCGCTACGGTGTGGTCGTGGCCCCCACCGACCTGCCGGACACCCTCCGCCTCAGTCTCCTGGACAGGTCCCGGACCCGCGTCGGCGAGTCTCACGCCGCCGCGATCGAGGGCACCCTGGCCCGCGCGGAGCGGGCCGACGCCCTGGGCTTCCACCGCTACTGGACGGCCGAGCACCACGCGGTGCCCGGGATCGCGAGCGGGAGCCCGCCGCTGTTGATCGCGGCCACCGCCGCGCGCACCGACCGTATCCGCCTCGGATCCGGGGGCGTGATGCTGCCCAACCATCGACCGCTGATCGTCGCCGAGCAGTTCGCCATGCTCGAGGCGATGCACCCGGGCCGTATCGACCTCGGGGTGGGACGTTCGCTCGGGTTCACCGCACCGGTCCGTGCGGCGCTCGGCGTCGCCGAGTACGACACCGACGCGTTCGCCCGCGATATCACCGCGGTGCAGGACTTCCTCCACGGTCGGGGGCCCGTCACCGCGCTGCCGGTCGTCGAGGCCCCGCCCCCGTTGTTCGTGCTCGCGACCGGTCGGGGCCTGGAGGTCGCTGCACGGGCCGGACTGCCCGTCGTGGTCGGGGGACCGAGGCTGCTCGCCGACCCGTCGCCCCTGGATCGCTACCGCGAGATGTTCCGGCCGAGCGAGGCCACGCCGGAGCCCTATGTGGTGGTGAGCCTGGAGGTGATGGTCGCCGACTCGGTCGGGACCGCGCGACAGCTACTCCTCCCGGAGGCGTGGGCGATGGCGGAATCCCGGGAGACCGGGGTGTTCGGCCCGCTGCGGTCGCCGACGGAGATCCTGGACCGCAGGTTCCGTCCGCAGCAGCTGCGACGGGTCGAGGACTGGATGGCGGGGGCCGTCCAGGGGGACGCGGAGAAGGTCGCACGCGAACTCGCCGTGCTCGTCGAGCGGACCGGGGCCGACGAGATCATGGCGTCCACCTCCATTTTTGACCGCGACGACCTCGCCCGGGCCGACGCTGCGCTCGCCGAACTGCTCCCCGGCTGACCGGTACCGCACGGCTCGCGGGTGCGCGTCGTCACGCTCGCCTAGGCTGGAGGGTGTGCGCCCACCTCCACAGGGGTGCGGCGCCCCGAGATGCGCGCGTCGCACAGCCGAGAACCCTGGAGGAGACCACATGCCCATCGCAACTCCCGAACAGTACAAGGACATGCTCGACCGGGCCCGTAACGAGGGCTTCGCCTACCCGGCGATCAACTGCACGTCCTCGGAGACCATCAACGCGGCCATCAAGGGCTTCGCCGATGCCGGGTCCGATGGCATCATCCAGTTCTCCACCGGCGGTTCCGAGTTCGGCTCCGGCCTGAACGTCAAGGACATGGTCACCGGCGCGGTCGCGCTCGCCGAGTTCGCGCACGTGGTGGCGGCGAAGTACGACATCCTCGTCGCGCTGCACACCGACCACTGCCCCGAGGACAAGCTCGACGGCTTCGTGCGGCCGCTCATCGAGATCTCCCAGGAGCGCGTCGACCGCGGCGAGAACCCGCTCTTCCAGTCGCACATGTGGGACGGCTCGGCCACCCCGCTCGACCGCAACCTCGAGATCGCCAAGGAGCTGCTCGAGAAGACGGCCAACGCCAAGCAGATCCTCGAGATCGAGATCGGCGTCGTCGGCGGCGAGGAGGACGGTGTCGAGAACGAGATCAACGAGAAGCTCTACACCTCCCGTGAGGACTTCGAGGCCACCATCGACGCCCTCGGCGCCGGCAACACCGGGCAGCGCTACCTGCTGGCCGCGACCTTCGGCAACGTCCACGGCGTGTACAAGCCGGGCAACGTCAAGCTCAAGCCCGAGGTGCTGAAGATGGGCCAGGACGTCGCGGTCGAGAAGCTGGGCCTCAACGCCGGTGACCTGCCGTTCGACTTCGTCTTCCACGGCGGCTCGGGTTCGGCTAAGAGCGAGATCGAGGAGGCGCTGTCCTACGGCGTCATCAAGATGAACGTCGACACCGACACCCAGTACGCGTTCACCCGGCCGATCGCCGCGCACATGTTCGGCAACTACGACGGCGTCCTCAAGGTCGACGGCGAGGTCGGCAACAAGAAGGTCTACGACCCGCGTTCCTACCTGAAGAAGGCCGAGCAGGCCATGTCCGAGCGCGTCGTCGAGGCGTGCAACGACCTGAAGTCGGCCGGCAAGTCCAAGGGTGCCGCTGCTTGATTGAACGCTGCTTGATCGAACGGGCCTGACCGAGCACGGCCTGATCAGCCGGGCTGGTCAGCCTGCCTGAAGGTCGGATCTCATCGCGGCCTGACACCGCCCCATCAGCGGCGCTCCTCCACCCGGAGGGGCGCCGCTGTCGTGTGTGGACCACTCGCCGCGGAATCGAACCCTTGTGCTACGCGGAGGGTACCGGTAAGATCGCCTGTATGTTCGAGTCGGGCGCGACGCTGAAGGGGGTGCGGTGGTGAGCGAGGAAACGGGGACGACGACGAGGTCGGCTTTCGCCGGGGCGCTCCGCGCGGTGCCGGAGCCCCTCGACACCCTGGGCGCCGAGGCCCTGAGCGAGGTGGCGCGCTCGGCGACGCTGGCGCAGAACCTGGCGGCGGCGACCCGGCTGCAGGCGGCCCACCTGTTGGTCCAGGCGATGGGGAGTGTCGACAGGGGCTCCCCGGGGCCAGCCGATACGCCGCCGTTCGGGGACTCCCGTCCCGCCTACTCCCGGCTCGAACCCACTGAGCGTGCGCGCAACCACCTGGCCGCGGCCATGTCGCTGACCGGGTGGCACGCTGCCCGCCTGGTCACTGCCGGTGTGCAGATCCACACTCGCCTGCCGCGTCTGCGCAAGGCTGTAGAACGCGGACTGTTCCCCGAGCAGCTGGCCATCGACGCCGCCTGCCGTCTGGCAGAAGTGTCCGACACGATCATCGGCGCGGTGGAATCGGACGTCGTCGGCGCCCTGACCCGAGACCTCGACGGGGGCCACCGCCCCAGTCGCCCCGACCTGGACTCCGCGGTCGACGGGTCCCGGGAGCGTCATGACCCACAGGCCGCCGGCGACGCCGTGGACGCCGCGGTCGAGCAGCGAACAGTGCGGTTCCGCCCGGCACGCGACGGCATGACCAGCATGTGGGCCTCGCTGCCCAGCGGGGACGCCGAGAAGCTCCGCCGCCGGATCGACTCCGCCGCCCGCGCTGCCTCGGAGTCGGGCCACCCCCGCACGCGCGACCAACTGCGCGCCGACGCCCTGTGCGCACTCGGGAACCCCACGACCAACGACATCGGCACGAGCCTGTACGACGCGGAAGAGTCGGCGGGCGCGGGCGATGCCACTGCCGGCACCCGCGCCGGCGCAGGCGCCGACAGGCCCCCGCTGGGAGCGTCGTGGGGCACCGAACAGCCCATCCGGATCTCGATCATCGACAGCGTCGCCCAGGGTCTGCCCAACCGCGTGCAGTTCGTGAACGGCGCCTATTCGAGCTTCGACTGGCTGTGCGAGGAGCTCCTGTCCGGCGGGGACTCCAAGGTCCGGTTCGAACTGCTCGACCCGCAGCCGGGTGTCCAGGACAGACCGGACGCGGTGCTCAAGTACTTCATCACCCCGGCGCTGGCCGAGCGAATCCGGCTCCGCGACGGCACGTGCCGCCACCCGGGGTGCACGGTCGACGCCCACGACTGTGAGATCGACCATGTCATCGCCTTCGATCATCAGCGACCTGAACTGGGCGGACCCACCGCCGAGTGGAACCTCGTGTGCCTGTGTCGCAAGCACCATCGGGAGAAGACCTTCGGGCACTGCGCCTACCGACCCGGACCGCTCGGTGAGCTGACCATCATCACCGAGACCGGTCACGAACACCGCACCACACCACACGGGCCGCTGGCCCAGGCGCGCGACCGGATTCTCGACCACCGATGGCGACAACACGTCGACCGTCTCATCGCCGACGACGGCCACCTCACCAATCCGCCCGGCATCGAGCGGGACTACCGCACCGGCCGAGACGGTTCCCGGCCAGCCTGACTGCCAGCGGCAGACCCGGCCCGCCTGACCGTTGGCGGGTCGGGTCGCCCTCGACGGGTCGGGTCAGCCCGGCTGCTGGTCCTGCGGGACCGCGCCCATTCCGACTCCGGGCTGGCACATCTTCCAGGCGCCATCCTCGTCGCGCATGTGAATCTGCTCCGGGCCCGTCCCGTCGGACGCCGACTCCACGGTCGCGGTCGCCTCGGCGCCGTTGTCACTGATCTCGACCCCGAGCACCTCGAGATCCTGGGGGAACGAACCCGCGATCGATTCGCGGAACATCGAGTCGAGGTCCGAGCCCGTCGCCTTGCTCGACGCGGTGATGGTGTCGACGAGCTCCTGCGGGACGCGGTTCTCCGCGCACATGTGCCCGTTGAACTCGGCGAACGACTCCGCCGAACTCATGCTCTCCAGCGTCTGCT
>NZ_JAALDN010000460.1 GCF_014144855.1 Dietzia maris
TTCTCCGACCGTGACCAGACCGAGCAGGTGCTCGCCGCGCTCGAGGCGGTCGCGCCGGGGGTGCGGGACGTGGTCGTGGCCGCCCACTGCACGCCCGCGGACCGGATGGCCGAGCACAATGCCAATAACGCCGGTGGGGACATCGCGGCGGGACGCGTGGACCTGCGGGGGCTCATCGCCCGCCCGGTGCCGCGGGCCGACCCGTTCGCGACCGGCATTCCCGGGGTGTGGCACGCCTCCGGCTCGACCCCTCCCGGCCCGGGCGTGCACGGCATGGCCGGGCAGCACGTGGCGGAGCGCATCCTCGGCGGGTTACCGACTCGCTGGTAGGAAGCGAATCACTGGTAGGACACGAACCACGGCCGGGGCTCGACCGCCATGGTCTGCTCGGGCGTGAACGTGGGGGTGTCCTCGTCATAGAAGTTCTTCCACGCCATCCGGATGCCGGACGGCAGCCCGCTGCGCAGGACGTCCCACGTCTCCATCTTCAGGTCCGGGGTGCCGTGACCGTCGGCGTGCAGGACGATTGACACCTCCGGCCTGGAGGTGTCGATCTGGTCGCGGTCGTCGATCATGGCCATGCTGAACTGGTGGAGGATGAGGAGCTTCTGTGGCCCTCCGCTGTCCCGGGTCAGGTCCGCCAGCCAGTCGGTGACCCGGTTGATCTCCTCGGCGTCCACCGACCCGATCTGCGCGCCCGGCTGTTGTCCCGGCTCGAGCTTCCACTCGGGGTCGAGCGCGAGTCCGACGTTCGGGCGGGTGAGCAACTCCTCGAAGATCCTCGCCTGATCGAGGAGGTCGGCCATGCCGGGCTGGAGGTCGATCACCGCGTACCCGCCGGCGTCGGTGATGGCGTCGATCAGCGGGACGAACTCCTGCGGGTCCCACTCGTTGGTGTAGTTGCCGTCGGGTCCGGCGGACGTCGAGGCGACCGTCGCGATGATCTCGAACGCCGGGATGACCGGTTCCGGGGAGTGCGGCTGGTACTCCCCGACCAACTGCTGAACCCGCGCCACGCTCTCCTCTGGTCCCTGCTCGCCGAGGATCCCCAGGGCAGGGGTGATCGGCGACCCGTAGGCGGCCACGAACCGCCGGCCCGGGAACAGCAGCTGTCCGCCGCCCGGCAGTTCGGGAACCGTCCGCGCCGTCTCCACCCGGTCCTCGAGTTCGTCCTCGGTGCCCCACCCGGGCCCGAGCGCGTAGACCGCCTCGGCGTCCCGCACCGCCTCCACGGACCCGCCGTCGACCCGCGGGTCCGGGGTACGGAGGTGGGACACCGCCGCCCCGACGGCCACTGCCGTCGCGACCGCCGCGACCGGCGTCTCGTCGTACACGAGCACGCTGGGTGCGCCCTCGCCGTCCCATGCGGGTTCGCCGCTGTCGAACGGATCGGGGGCCGCGCCCGCGCCGTCGGCAGCGGTGATCTCCCCGGCCGTCATCAGCGCAGGCG
>NZ_JAALDN010000461.1 GCF_014144855.1 Dietzia maris
CTCCGGCCGACCTCCCGGGGCGTCGACCACCTCGCCGTCGTCGGGTGTGAAGGCCACCTGCCCGACCCGCAACACCCGCTCGGCGCCGAGTCGCGACACCTCGTCGGCCAATGCCGCGTCCCCGCCCTCGACGGCGGTGAGCATCGGTGCGTGCAACCCGACCGCGACGGAGGCGGCGCGCGCCTGCGCGGCGGCGTCCGGGGCTGCCACCACGACCACCGGGGCGGACTCGATGAGCAGTCTCGTGGTCTCCACGCCGGACCCGTCGGCGTCGGCGGCGACCCGCGTGCCCTCCACCGGGGCGGCTTCGGTTCTCGGTCCGCCGTCACCGGGGTCGGACGTACACGCCACGGTCGTCCCCACCAGGGAAACAGCGAGGACCGCCGCACCCACTCCTCGGTTGAAGTGGCGCACGGCGGTCCTCCTGCTGAAGTCGGGAATCGATCCCGGTGGACCCTACAGGGGCTTCACCGGGTCGGACCCGCGGACCCTCAGGCAGTCTCCGTGATCGGCCGGTCGACCCAGCTCATGAGGTCGCGCAGCTTCTGGCCGGTGACCTCGATCGGGTGCTCGGCGTTCTCCTTGCGGAGCTGCTCAAGCTCCTTATTGCCGCCCTCGACGTTGGCCACGAGGCGCTTGGTGAAGGTGCCGTCCTGGATGTCGGACAGGATCTCCTTCATGCGCTCCTTGGTGCCGGCGTCGATGACCCGCGGGCCGGAGAGGTAGCCGCCGAACTCCGCGGTGTCGGACACCGAGTAGTTCATGCGCGCGATGCCGCCCTCGTACATGAGATCGACGATGAGCTTGAGCTCGTGGAGCACCTCGAAGTAGGCGAGCTCCGGCTCGTAGCCGGCCTCGACCATGACCTCGAAGCCCGTCTTGACGAGCTCCTCGGTGCCGCCGCACAGCACGGCCTGCTCACCGAACAGGTCGGTCTCGGTCTCGTCCTTGAAGGTGGTCTTGATGACGCCCGCGCGGGTGCCACCGATCGCCTTCGCGTAGGACAGCGCGAGCGCCTCGCCCTCGCCCTTCGGGTCCTGCTCCACGGCGATGAGCGCCGGGACGCCCTTGCCGTCGACGAACTGACGACGCACGAGGTGACCGGGGCCCTTGGGGGCGACCATCGCGATGGTGATGTTCTCCGCCGGCTCGATGAGGCCGAAGTGGATGTTGAGGCCGTGACCGAAGAACAGCGCGTCGCCGTCGTTCAG
The DNA here is from genome assembly GCF_014144855.1 of Dietzia maris. Taxonomy (GTDB): domain Bacteria; phylum Actinomycetota; class Actinomycetes; order Mycobacteriales; family Mycobacteriaceae; genus Dietzia; species Dietzia kunjamensis. Next base: position 1,212 of record NZ_JAALDN010000461.1, read on the forward strand.
GTTGGGCTCGATGTCCTCGGTGAAGATCTGCGCCTGCGAGGTGTCGGGGGCGAGCAGCATGATGACGTCGGCCCACTTGGTGGCCTCGGCGGCGGTCATGACCTTGAGGCCGGCCTCTTCGGCCTTCGCGCGGGACTTGGAGCCCTCACGCAGGCCGATCGCGACCTCGACTCCGGAGTCGCGCAGGCTGAGCGAGTGCGCGTGCCCCTGCGAGCCGTACCCGATGACGGCGACCTTGCGGCCCTGGATCAGCGACAGATCCGCCGAGTCGTCGTAGAACATCTCCACTGCCATGGTGGATTCCCTTCGTTTGTTTTTGGTAAGTCGAAACCCGGTTACAGGTCGAGACTATCGAGTGGTGTTGATGGACTTGGGGCCGCGTCCGAGCGCGACCATGCCGGACTGCACGATCTCGCGGATCCCGTAGCCGTCGAGCATCCGCAGCAGCGCGTCGAGCTTGTCGGGGGTACCCGTGGCCTCGAGAGTGAGCGACTCGGGTGAGACGTCCACGATGTGTGCGCGGAACAGACTCGCGATCTCCACGATCTGACCGCGGTTGGTGGCGTCGGCGCGGACCTTGACGAGAGTGAGCTCGCGGGCCACCGAGCCGGCCGGATCCTGCTCGACGATCTTGATGACGTTGACGAGCTTGTTGAGCTGTTTGGTCACCTGCTCGAGCGGGAAGTCCTCGACGTTCACGACGATGGTCATGCGCGACAGGCCTTCGGTCTCGGTCGGGCCCACGGCCAGCGACTCGATGTTGAACCCGCGCCGGGAGAACAGCGACGAGACGCGCGCGAGCACGCCAGGCTTGTCCTCCACCAGCACGCTCAGGGTGTGGGAGCGAGCGCTCACTGGTCCTCCTCCTCGGCGGCGATCACCGCGGCGTCGATCCGCTCGGTCGCCTCGTGGATGTCCGCGGCGTCGTCCGCCACGGAGTCGGTGTCGTCGAACAGCGGCCGGATGTCCCGGGCCGCCATGATCTCGTCGTTGGACGTGCCCGCCGCGACCATCGGCCACACCTGGGCGTCCTTGCCCACGATGAAGTCGATGAGGACCGGGCGGTCGTTGATCGCGCGGGCCTGTGCGATCACGTCGTCGACGTCCTCGGCGCGCTCACACCGCAGCGCCACGCAGCCCAGGGCCTCGCCGAGCTTGACGAAGTCCGGGATGTGCATGGAGTGGGTCGACAGGTCGGTCTGCGAGTACCGCTCCTCGTAGAACAGTGTCTGCCACTGACGGACCATGCCGAGGTTGCCGTTGTTGATCAGCGCCACCTTGATGGGTGCGCCCTCGATGGCGCAGGTGGCCAGCTCCTGGTTCGTCATCTGGAAGCAGCCGTCGCCGTCGATGGCCCAGACCTCGGCGTCCTGACGGCCGAACTTGGCACCCATCGCCGCGGGGACCGCGTACCCCATGGTCCCCAGGCCGCCCGAGTTCAGCCACGTGCGCGGCTTCTCGTACTGGACAAACTGGGCCGCCCACATCTGGTGCTGGCCGACGCCCGCGCAGTACACGGCGTCCGGGCCGGCGGCGGCGCTCAGCCGCTCGATGACGTACTCGGGAGACAGGGAGCCGTCCGACTGCGGGCCGTAGCCAAGCGGGAACTCACTGCGGATCTCGTCCAGCTCACCGACCCACACGGCGGGCTCGCCCAGCGTGCCGGATTCGCGCGCGCCGCGCAGCGTCTCGACGAGCTCGACGAGGACCTCCTTGATGTCGCCGACGATCGGCACGTCGACGGCTCGGTTCTTGCCGATCTCGGCCGGGTCGATGTCGGCGTGGATGACCTTGGCGTCCGGGGCGAAGGTGTCGAGACGACCGGTGACCCGGTCGTCGAACCGGGCGCCCAGGGTGACCAGCAGGTCGGACCGCTGCAGCGCCGCGACGGCGGCGACGGTTCCGTGCATCCCCGGCATGCCGTAGTGCAGCCGGTGGGAATCCGGGAACGCCCCGCGCGCCATGAGCGTGGTCACGACCGGGATGCCGGTCAGCTCGGCGAGCGCCATGAGCTCCGCGGAGGCGTCGGCCTTGATGACGCCGCCGCCGACATACAGCACCGGGCGCCTGGCCTTGCCGATCATCCGGGCGGCCTCACGGATCTGCTTGCCGTGCGGCTTGGTGACGGGCCGGTAGCCGGGCAGCTTCATCTCCGGCGGCCACGAGAACGTCATCTCGGCCTGCAGGACGTCCTTGGGGATGTCCACGAGCACAGCGCCGGGGCGACCGGTCTGCGCGATGTGGAACGCCTCGGCGATCATCCGCGGGATGTCCTCGCCGTGGGACACGAGGAAGTTGTGCTTGGTGATCGGCATGGTGATGCCCGAGATGTCGGCTTCCTGGAAACCGTCCGTGCCGATGAGTGCGGTCCCGACCTGACCCGTGATCGCCACGATCGGGACCGAGTCCATCTGCGCGTCCGCGAGCGGGGTCACCAGGTTGGTGGCGCCGGGGCCCGAGGTCGCCATGCAGACGCCGACCCTTCCGGTCGCCTGGGCGTAGCCGGTCGCTGCGTGACCGGCGCCCTGCTCGTGCCGGACCAGGACGTGCCGGACCTTGGCCGAGTCGTAGAGCGGGTCGTAGACCGGCAGGATGGCCCCGCCGGGGATGCCGAAGACGACCTCGGTGCCGATCTCCTCGAGGGACCGGACGACGGCCTGGGCCCCCGTCATCCGCTCTGGGGCCGCGGACCGGGCCTTCTGCTCTGCACCCGGACGGGGTCCGGGCTGTGCCGTTGGTGCGCTCACTTCAACTGTCCTTCATGCTGGTCGTGGAGCCGTGGTTCGTGGTCGGGCGTGATCGTGGATTTCTCTGACCGCGGTCTGACCCGGCAACAAAAAACCCCCGTCGGCCACGAAAGGCCGGCGAGGGTGCGCGTCGACGGAAAGCCAGGTAGGGCTCAGGCGCCGACGCGCCGGCCGAGTACGAGACCGTTCCAGGTGTTCACGAGGCCCAGACTAGGCCGCGGCCGACGGCAGCGTCAACTCGTGGAACATCGATCCCACTATGTGGGCCATGCCAGACTGGAGGCATCATGAGTGCCCCTTTCAGAGCTCCCGTCCCGGAGTCGAGCCCCCGCGATCACGCCCTCTTCCGGGTCAACCCGATGTCGTACGTCGTCATCGCCATTTTCGTGCTGGCGATTCTCTGGCCCGTCACGTCCTACCCCGTCGCCCTGGGCTGGCTGGTGCTGCTCCCCGTCGCCTTCGGTTGGTGGGTGGCCCGGACCTGGACCCGACTGGACGAGGACGGTGTCCACCTGTCGTCCTGGCGCTCCCGACGGTCCGTGCCGTGGGACGAGGTCAGGGGTGTGATGTTCCCCAAGCGTGGGTTCGCCCGGCTCGTGACCACCTCTGACACGTCACTCCCGATGGGCGGGGTCTCGTTCCACGACCTCCCGCGGCTGTCCGGCGCCAGCCGTGGCCGTATCCGCGACCCGTACGCCGCGAGCGGACCCGAGTCCGCCTGACCCTTGCGCTCCGCCTGACCCTCCCGCTCCGCCGGTCACCCCGCGGCCGGCGGGGACCCGGTCGGCCACGGCCTGGCGTCGCATACCCATCCGCTCGTAGACGACGGTGACCGCCACACCCACGACGAGTCCTGCGACCGCCCAGCCGCCGAGGACCCGGACCGCGTGTCCGAGACCCGCCTCCCACCCGGAGTCGAAGAACATGATCGACCGCAGCCCGAGGTAGGCCTGGTGCATCGGCTGCAGTGTCCCGATGGCGACGAACACCCGCGGGAGCATCTCGGTCGGGGTGGCGCCGCCCGAGGTGGGGATGCCCAGCACCACGAACACCACGAGGTTCACGAGCAGACCGGCGTTGCCGACAGCAGCGATGATCGTGTGCGCACACACCCCGACCGCGACGATGACCAGGTTCGAGAACCAGAACATGTCCCACGGGTCGTACCCGGTGACACCGATGATGTCCGCCACCCACAGGACGAGCCCCGAGACGAGCGGCGCCGTGATCAGCGTGACCACCCACTTGCGGGCCAGTGTCTGGAGCCGCCCGAACGGCGCCACGTGGACATGGAGCGCCACCGGCCCGATCTCCAGCGGGATGAAGCCGAGACGGGCGTCGAGGAGGGCGGAGATGATCATCGCCCCGGTGAATCCCGCCAGGATCACGACCAGCGCGTAGAACATCGGGAGCGACGCGTTCGACACCCCGTCCGGCAGCGGGTTCCACGCGACGACGTCGATCGCCACCGGATCGGAGAGCGCGACCGCGGCCGCGGCGCCGACGGTCCTGCCCTCGGCCTCGGCCAGCAGCCGGGACTGCGACAGCAGTTCGGTCCCCATCCGGTCGTGGAACGATTCCTGCATCGCGTCCGCCATGGTGTTCATGACCTGACCGGAGACGATGGACACGCGTGGCGAGTACTCGAGTGAGATGCGGGCGCGTTCGGGTGGCCCCGCCGCGTCGCCCGCCTCCGTCGCCGCGGCCTCGACGAGCCCGGCCACCCGCCCGCTCAGTTCGGGTGGGATACGGACCGCACCGAAGTACGTGCCGTCCCGGAGGCCCTCCTCGGCGGCCTCCGGATCCACCACGTGCAGCCGGACCCTCCCCCAGTCGTTGTTCTGGAGCAGCCCCGCGGTGATACGCGACCCCATGTCGAGACCACGCGGACCGATCGGGGTCTCCAGGGTCGCGGCGACGTCCTCGTCCACCACCGCCACGGGGATGTACCTCGCGTGGGACTGCGGATCCGCGGTGCCCCCCAGGTACATGAACGACAGGAGGAAGAACAGTCCACAGACCAGGGCCACCGCCCCCGCCGAGTGCGAGAGGAACTCACGTAGCCCACCCGTGTGACCGGAGTCGGTCATGTCCATCCCCATTCGCGTCACGTCGAGGCCGGCCGGATGGCCGACCGTGAGAAGAGTAGACCCACATCGGGGCGTATTGTGTGGTGGTCACGGCGCGATCGGGTGTCGCCGCGGGGCGCGCGCACACCGCGGCCCCGTACGGCACGACTCCCGGAATGCGCCCTCCCCATCGAGTCGGAGCGAGGTCCCATGCCGCCCCTGAGGTCACGAACCAGTACCGCCGGACGCAACGCCGCGGGGGCGCGTGCCCTCTGGCGCGCGACCGGCATGACGGACTCGGACTTCGGTAAGCCGATCATCGCGATCGCGAACTCGTACACCCAGTTCGTGCCGGGCCACGTCCACCTGAAGAACGTCGGTGAGATCGTCGCCGAGCAGATCGCGACGTCGGGCGGCGTGGCCCGGGAGTTCCACACCATCGCGGTGGACGACGGGATCGCGATGGGCCACGCGGGCATGCTCTACTCGCTGCCCAGCCGGGAGATCATCGCGGACTCGGTGGAGTACATGGTCAACGCCCACACGGCGGACGCCCTGGTGTGCATCTCGAACTGCGACAAGATCACCCCGGGCATGCTCAACGCCGCGATGCGGTTGAACATCCCCACCGTGTTCGTCTCCGGCGGGCCGATGGAGTCGGGGTTCTCCGTCGTCGTCGACGGCGTGGTCAAGGCGGGCTCGGACCTCATCACGGCGATCTCCGCGTCCGCCAACTCGGCCGTGGACGACGAGGGCCTCGACGCCATCGAGCGCTCGGCCTGCCCGACGTGCGGGTCCTGCTCCGGGATGTTCACCGCCAACTCCATGAACTGCCTCACCGAGGCCCTGGGGCTGTCGCTGCCCGGCAACGGCTCGACCCTGGCCACCCACAGTGCGCGGCGTGAACTGTTCGCCGAGGCCGGCCGGGTCATCGTCGACCTGTGCACCCGCTACTACCGGGACGAGGACTCCTCGGTGCTCCCCCGTTCGGTCGCCACCAGGTCGGCGTTCACCAACGCCATGGCGCTGGACGTCGCGATGGGCGGCTCCACCAACACCGTGCTCCACATCCTCGCCGCCGCGCAGGAGGGCGAGGTCGACTTCGACCTGGGCGACATCGAGCAGATCTCCCGCCGGATCCCCTGCCTGGCCAAGGTCGCGCCCAACTCGGACTACTACATGGAGCACGTCCACCGGGCCGGCGGCATCCCCGCGATCCTGGGCGAGCTGTACCGCGGGGGCCTGCTAAGGACGGACGTCCACTCGGTCCACTCCCCGTCGCTCGAGCAGTACGTCGCGGACTGGGATATCCGCAGCGGCACCGCGACCGAGAAGGCGATCGAGTTGTTCCACGCGGCCCCGGGCGGGGTGCGGACGATCGAGCCGTTCTCGACCGACAACCGCTGGGAGTCGCTCGACACGGACGCCGAGAACGGCTGCATCCACTCGGTCGAGCACCCGGCGACCGCGGAGGGCGGGCTCGCGGTCCTGCGCGGGAACATCGCGCCGGACGGGTCCGTCTTCAAGACCGCCGGCGTGTCCGAGGACAATTTCCACTTCTCCGGTCCGGCCAGGGTGGTCGAGTCCCAGGAGGAGGCCGTCTCGGTCATCCTGGACAATACGCTGCAGGCCGGCGAGGTGCTGGTGGTGCTCTTCGAGGGCCCGGCCGGCGGTCCGGGGATGCAGGAGATGCTGCACCCCACGGCGTTCATCAAGGGCGCCGGCCTCGGGACGAAATGCGCGCTCATCACCGACGGCCGCTTCTCGGGCGGGTCGTCCGGGCTGTCCATCGGTCACATCGCCCCGGAGGCCGCCTCGGGCGGCCCGATCGGCCTGGTGCGTGACGGTGACATCGTGACCATCGATGTCGCCACGCGGTCCATCTCGGTGGATGTCGACGACGACGAGCTGTCCCGCCGCCGCGCCGAGAGGGGCCCTCTCCCGTGGCGGCCGGTCAAGCGTGATCGGAAAGTGTCCACCGCTCTCCGCGCGTACGCCTCGATGGCGTCCTCGGCGGACAAGGGTGCCGTGCGCATCCTGCCCGACTGACGCGCCTGGTCAGGGCCGCGCGCCCCGGCTCCCGAGCTCTCAGCCCGCGGTGACCGGGGCGCTGTCGGCTGAGGAGGTCAGCGGGTTGGTGCCGTTGAGGAAGTACCACACCAGACCGGCGATGACCGCCACGACGATCACCCACACGACGCCGCTGAAGCGGGGACGGTGGGACCATGCCCACTTGCGGTCGGCGGACCATCGCCCCGGTCCGGAGAAGAGGAGGGTCACCAGCGCCGCGGCGTAGAGGATCGACACCTCGAGTCCGCGGGTGGTGTCACTCAGCACGGGGATGGGGTCGGTCCCGGTCAGTCGGATCGCTATCCCCAGTCCGATGAGCCCCAGCAGACCCGCCGCCGCCACCGGGGTCGCGAGTCCCACCACGAGCATGACGCCCGCCACCAGTTCGACGGCGCCGCCGGCGATCGCCAGGATGCGGGCCTGGTCGAATCCGGAGTCGGTGAGGGTCTGCGTGAACCCGTCGATCCCGGGCCCGCCGAACAGTCCGAAGAGCTTCTGCAGTCCCCGCATCGCGAGGAGGACGCCCACGGCCAGTCTCAGGACGAACAGCCCGAAATCGGCCGTTCCCCGGCGGCCGATCGTGTCCCGCGACGCGGGCGCGATGGTGGTGGGCTGGTCACCGAAGGGCAGGGGCGAGGACACGTCGTACCCCCCGGACTCGGCGAACTGCGAGTAGTCGGTGCGCCCGGCCGCGGGGAACGCGGTGGTCGCGCCGTCCCCCGAGCCGCCCCGCGAACCGGCGCCCGCGCCCTGGGCGTTGGGGACGTCGAGCGGGTAATCGACGTCGTGGATGATCTCGGTACG
>NZ_JAALDN010000462.1 GCF_014144855.1 Dietzia maris
GGACCGCGGCCGCCGCCGCCTCCCCCGCCGCCGCCGAAGAAGGCCTCGAACACGTCACCGAGGCCGCCGCTGCCGAAGCCACCACCGAAGCCGCCGCCGCCGTAACCGGCGCCGGGCGAGGAGTCCAGCGGGTCGCCGCCCATGTCGACGACCCGGCGCTTCTCGGGGTCGGTGAGCACCTCGTAGATCGCGGTGATCTCACTGAACTTCTCACGCGCCTCGTCCGACGGGTTGACGTCGGGGTGGAGCTCCCGGGCGAGCTTGCGGTAGGCGCGCTTGATCTCGGATTCCGAGGCGCCCCTATCGACCCCGAGGGTCCCGTAGTAGTCGCGTGACACGTGTGGCCTTTCGTCGAGAGGAAGATCTGGCTCCGGGAAGGAGCGTACGGACGTCAGCGCCCGGTGATGAGCTCGCCCACGTAGTGGGCAACAGCGGCGACCGAGGCGATTGTTCCCGGGTAGTCCATCCGTGTGGGCCCGAGCACCCCCATCCCACCGAATGTCTGGCCCTCCGCCCCGTACTGCGAGGACACCACGGAGGCGCCGCGGATCTCGGCGGCCTGGGTCTCCGCCCCGATCTGGACGGTGACACCCCCCGGCCCTCCCCGGCCCACCGAGTGGGCCGCGGTGAGCAGGCGAAGGATCACGACCTGTTCCTCGAGCGCCTCGAGGACCGAGCGCAGGGAGCCGTCGAAGTCGGCGGCGCTGCGGGTGAGGTTGGCCGTGCCGCCCAGGACGATCCGGTCGTCGGGGTGTTCGACGAGCGTGCCGACCAGGACCGTGACGCAGCGCTCGACCGCGTCGCGGATCTCGGGACGGGCCCGGTCGCCCGTGGAGGTCAGGGCCTCGGAGGCGTCGGGCAGGCGTTTGTCGGCGACGGCCTCGGACAGCAGGGTCCGCAGTTCCCCGAGGAGCTCGTCGGTCAACGGCGCGGCCAGCTCCACCGTCCGTTGATCGACGCGGCCGGTGTCGGTGATGAGGACCAGCAGCAGGCGGGTGGGGCTCAGGCTCACCACCTCGAGGTGGCGCACCGTGGAGCGACCGAGGACCGGGTACTGGACGACGGCGACCTGACGGGTGAGCTGGGACAGCAGCCGTGCGGCCCGCCGGAGGACGTCGTCCAGGTCGACGGCGCCCTCGAGGAAGGCCTGGATCGCCCGGCGTTCCGCGCGCGACAGCGGGGTGATCTCCTCGATGGAGTCGACGAAGTGCCGGTAGCCTTTCTCCGTGGGGACCCGACCGGAACTGGTGTGGGGTTGGACGATGAACCCCTCGGCCTCGAGCACGGCCATGTCGTTGCGGATGGTGGCGCTGGACACGCCCAGCGAGTGCCGATCGACGAGGGCCTTGGACCCGACCGGTTCGTGGGAGGCGATGTAGTCGGAGACGATCGCCCGTAAGACGTCGGTCCTACGATCGGCCGTACTCGACATACTCGCTCCTCCCTGTCCTCGTCGTGGCGATTCTATGCCACTTCCCGGGCCGACGGTTCAGACGAGGAC
>NZ_JAALDN010000463.1 GCF_014144855.1 Dietzia maris
GCCCGCCGACGCGGGCCCCGTCGGGGTGAGCGCCCACAGCGCCGAGTACAGGGCCACGCCGGCGCCCGAGAGCGTGGCCAGCAGAACCATGACCAGGCGCACGTGGACGACCCGCACCCCGAGGTGGTCGGCCAGACCCACGCACACGCCCGCGACCACGGATCCGTCGCTGCCGCGGGTCAACCGCGGGTACCAGCGGAAATCGGTCGTCGCCACGGCGGCGGACCCCGCCTGTGGTCCGGCGACCGGGGACGCCGACCGGACCGCGGTGGCCGGCGCGGGATCGGTCGCGTTCTCACTCATGGACGCCATCGTCACAGATCATCGCCCCGAGGGGAATCGGGAAGTACCCGGATATCCACGGCCACGCTCGCCGGCGAGACACCCCCCTCCCGCAATCCGGCGACCAGGTCCCGGGAGATGGCGTCCTTGACCGACCGCGCACCGTGACTGCCCACGACGAAGCGGACGGTGGCGAGGATCCCGTCCTCCTGCAGCGAGACGAACACCTGCGGCCCGAACTCCCGGACATCGACCGCGTACATGCGGCTCATCTGCTGCATGCTCGCCATCGCCTCGTCGCTCAGCTCCCTCGTGTGCCGGTCGGCGCAGGCGTGGAACACCGTGTCGACACGTCGGAGATCCACGTCGAACGGCAGCTTGAGCGACAGTTCCTCCCAGAGGAAGGGGAACCCGCGGGTGTAGTTGTAGACCGCCTCGTCGAAGATGACGCCGTTCGACACCGTCACCACCCGGCCGGTGAACTGACGGCTCGGTACCCAGTTGCCGGTCTCCGCGCCGGCCATCGACGACGGGGATCCCATCTCCATGACGGTCGTGCGCAGGAAACCGAGCGACATCACATCGCCCCGGACCCCACCCACGGCGATCCGGTCGCCGACCGCGAACACCCTCCCCCGGAGGATGACGAAGTATCCCGCGAGACTCGCGATCACCTTCTGCAACGCGAACGCCAGGCCCGCGGTGACGAGTCCGACCCCCACGGTCAGGTCGGTTCCCGGGGTCACCCAGATGGAGAAGAGCGCCAGCACGGCCACGACGGCGGTGAACAGCTGCAGACTCTGCTTCGTCCAGAACCTCGACGCGGACCCGGCGGGCCCGGCGATCGCCTGCATCACCGCCCGCGAGATCGACGTGAACAGCGACAGCAGCACGAACAGCAGGATGCTGAGGAGCACCTTGAGAACGGTCCGCCCGCTGACCCCGACCAGCGTCACCCCGAAGAGCCGCAGCTGTTCGTCGGAGCCCAGGAAACCCATGACGGTGTCGACCATCCCGCCATCCTCCCTCCCCTACGGCCTCGGGGTCGGAAATCAGGGTCGGACCCCGATGTGCCGCGGACTCCCGCCGAGCACGATGGGGTCATGTCCAGAACGAACACCCACGACCTCCCGTCAGAGCTCCGCTCCCTGTGGCGGACCCGTCCCGTCCGGACGCCGGACGATTCCAGGATCGCCGGCGTCTGCGGCGGCTTCGGTCGGCGCTACGGCGTCGACCCGGTCCTCTTCCGCGTCGCGTTCGTCGTCGCCGCACTGTGGGGTGGGGCGGGCGTGTTCCTGTACGCCCTGATGTGGCTGCTCCTGCGCTCCGCCGGCGACGAGGTCTCCTCCGGGGAGGCGCTCCTGGGGAAGGGCCGGGCGTCGGGCTCCAAGGTCACCGCGGTGGTCCTCGTCGTCGTCGTCCTCCTGTCCGCCCCCACCTTCGGCGGTTCCGGGGAGACGCTCCTCCTCGGCGCCGGGTTCCTCATGGTCGCGGCGATGCTCGCCGGCTGGTACGGCCTGCACCGGCGCACCCCCGAACCGCCCGCCGGGTGGGCGGAGGTCTCCGCGGTGCGGCCCTCCGCCGCTCGCGGACCCGACGCGTCGCG
>NZ_JAALDN010000464.1 GCF_014144855.1 Dietzia maris
CGCGCGGCGGTGCGGCTTCCCGGCACGGACCTCGCGCCCGACTCCAAGACCGTGGTCAGCGGCTACTCGCAGGGCGGTGGCGCCGCCGCCGCGGCCGGGGAGATGCAGCCGGACTACGCACCCGACGTGAACCTGGTCGGCATCGCGGCGGGAGCGCCGCCGTCCGACATGCTCGGCACGCTCGACCGCGTGGACGGCGGCCTGCTCACCGGCGCGGTGGGATACGCGATCAACGGCATCCTGCAGGTCCACCCCGAGTTGCGTCCGGCGTTCGACCGGCATCTCAACGCCGAGGGGCAGCGCATGCTCGAGGTGACCGCCGGGCAGTGCGTCGCCGAGACCGCGTTCGCCTACGGCCTGAAGCGCACGAACGAGTTCACCGTGGACGGCCGCTCGCTCGGCGACGCCGCGCGGTCGGAGCCGGAGATCGTCCGGGTGCTCGAGGGCTACAACCTGGGCAGGGTCGCGCCTGCGGTGCCGGCGCTGGTCATGATCGGCAGGAACGACGACGTCGTGCCGCACCACACGGCCGTGGACCTCGTCCGCGACTGGTGCGAACAGGGCACCACCGTGGAGCTGCGGACGGCCGAGGTGCCGTCGATCGCCCCCGGCCTGGTGATCGACCACGCCATCCCGATGCTCTCCGAGCGGTCCACGAACGCCCGCTACCTCCTGGACCGCGTCCTCGACCGCCCGGCGCCGAGTTCCTGCGGGACCGTCTGAGGCGGCCGGCGCGAACCGGGCCGGGCCGGGGCGGGCCCGCCCCGGCTCAGGGCAGGTTGTGGTGGAACGCCTGCTGCTGGCTGAGGCGGGAAATCCGCCAGCCGTCGCCCGTGCGGACGAAGTCGAGGAGGTACCAGAGCCCGTAGAAGAACACCTGCTGGTCCTTCTCCTCCACCGGCTTCAGCGCCATCGGGTTGAAACACATGCAGCGCCCGGTGGCCGAGTCGCCGTCCAGGCCCACCTCGAGGTTGCCCATGAGGTGCTGTGTGGCGGCGAAGATCGGCAGCATCTCGGCCAGCCAGGCCCGCACCGCCGGGTAGTCGTCCTCCGGGCCGCCGGACGCGGCGTAACTCACGCGGGCGTCCGGCGTGAACACCCGGTCCAACCCGTTGAAGTCGCGCGAATCGATGCAGGTCGCGTACCTGGTCATGAGGTCCTGCAGGTCCCAGCGATCGGATAGTTCGACCAGTGTTCGGCTCATGCTCCCTACGCTAACGTGAGCCCTATGCAGTACGAGGAGGAAGTCCGCGCCCGCGAGGCGATCGAACAGCTCAAGTACCGCTACTGGCGGGCCTGTGACGCCAAGGATCCCGAGGGCTTCCGGTCCTGCTTCGTGGCCTCCGGCGGCGTGCTGGACTTCGGCCCCCTCGGGCGGACCGACCCGGACACGATGGTCGGGGTCTTCCGTCAGATCGCACTCGCGACCGCCTCCGACGGCGGCCCGCGGATCCTCGACATGCACCACGGCTTCATGCCGTCGATCGTCGTGGAGGGCGACGGACCGAGCAGCCCACCGCAGCGCGCCACGGGGACCTGGACCCTGCAATTCCGCCAGGTGGACCGGGACAAGGGCACCGAGACGCTCTCCACCGGCGAGTACTCGGATGCGTATGTCATCGAGGACGGCCGCTGGGTGATGGCCGAGTGCCTGTTCACCCCGGGCTGGTCGGTCACCCGCACCCTCGACGACGCCACCGTGACCTACCCCGAGGTCCACACCGTCCCGGGGGCCGCCACCGCCGGAGCGGACTCGTGAGCGCCCGCGTCGCCCTGGTGACCGGTGGCAGCCGCGGCGTCGGACGCGGGGTGGCCACCGCACTCGCGCAGGCCGGGTGGACGGTCTACGTGACCGGCCGGTCCGCCGAGCGCCTGCAGGGCACGATCGACGCGGCCTCCGGCGCCCCGGGCGAGATCCGCCCACTCGAATGCGACCACTCCCGGGACGACGAGATCGTCGCCGTCGTCGCCCGGATCGCCGAGCAGGCCGGACGCCTGGACCTGCTGGTCAACAACGTGTGGACCAACCCCAAGGGCTTCATGGGGTTCAACGGCAAGTTCTGGGAGCGGCCCGCCGGCGACTGGGACGCCCTCATGGGCGTCGGTCTGCGCGCGCACTACGTCGCCAGCTGCGAGGCCGCCAAGGTGATGGTGCCGCAGGGCTCCGGGCTGATGGTGAACATGTCGTCGTTCGGTTCTCGCGCACCGTTCCACACCGTGCTCTACGGGATGAGCAAGACCGCCCTCGACAAGATGGCCTCCGACATGGCGCACGAACTCGCCGGCACCGGGGTCTCCACCCTCTCGCTGTGGTTGGGCCTCATCCGCACGGAACTGCTGCTGTCGCTGGGGATGGACGACTTCAACGGCTTCCCGCTGGACCGCGCCGAGGACCCCACCTTCGTCGGACGGGTCATCGCCGCCCTCGCCGACGACCCCGACCTGGCCCGGATGAGCGGCTCGACCGTCATCACCGCCGAGTACGGGCGCGAGAAGGGGATAAGGAACGACGACGGCGAGGTCCCCCTGTCGCACCGCGGAGCGTTCGGCGGGGGTCCGCTCTTCCCGCCGGTGACGGACGAGCAGCTGGGTCTGGACACGGTGGACGAGGTGGCCGCGGCGGGCGGTCACAACGGGTTCGGCGGGCGGTAGGGATGACATCCGGCGACCACGGGGACCACAGCGCCCACGGAGACCACAGCGCCCACGGGGACTTCGACGACCCGCTCGAACGCCTCGAGCGGAACGAGCGGCAGGCCAACCAGGCCTTCCGGTACGTGCTGCTGTCGATCGTCGCGATCGTGGTCATGGCGACCGTGATCGTGATGCTGGAGGGCGGCATTGACGAGGAGTGCACGGACGAGGGGGCGCTGTGTATGACCGCCGACCGCGTCGAGGTGGTCGTCCTGCCGCTGCTGCTGTCGGTCATCCTGGCGGTGACGGCGGGCGTGACGACCTACCGGCGGTGGAAGCAGCGCATCCGGTGGCGGCCGTGGCTGTACGCGACCTATGCGATGTGGATGGTCACCACGGCGTACCTGATCGTCTCGTCCTCGGCGGTGTTCGTCCGGGCCGGCTGAGGGCGGCCACCTCCCCGGAGACCCCGCCCACCACGACATCCGCTACCCGGATTCCGGATCGGCTACCCGCACGGGAGTAGCGGATCCGGAATCCGGGTAGCGGATTCGAGGCCGGGGCCGGATCTGGGGCCGGGGCCAGATTCGGGGCCGGGGCCGGATCTGGGGCCGGACTCAGGGGACGATGTTGACCATCTTGCCCGGCACCACGATGACCTTCCTGGGCGCCGCGCCACCGAGGTTCTCCTGTACCTTGGCATCTGCCAGGGCCGCGGCCTCGACATCAGCGGGCGTGGCGTCGGCGGGAACGGTGATGCGCGAGCGCACCTTGCCCTTGATCTGCACCGGGTACTCGACGGAGTCCTCGACCAGGTAGGACTCGTCGTGCTCGGGGAACGGCCCGTGGGCGAGCGACCCGGTGTGCCCGAGCCGCGACCACAGTTCCTCGGCCAGGTGCGGGGCGACGGGCGCCACCATGAGCACCAGCGGCTCGACGACCGAGCGCGGCGCGCCCGGCCCCTCGGTCGGGTACGTCTTGGTCAGGGTGTTGACGTACTCGATGAGCTTGGCGATCGCGGTGTTGTCGCGCAGGCCCGCGAAGTCGTCGCGGACCCCGGCGATGGTCTTGTGCAGCGCCTTGAGCACGTCCTCGCCCGGCGCGCCGCCCGCCGACTCCGTGTCGGTGACGCGGATCTCGCCGGTGTTCTCGTCGATCACCACGCGCCAGAGCCGCTGCAGGAAGCGGTGCGCGCCCACGACGTCCTTGGTGGCCCAGGGCCGGGAGGTGTCGAGCGGGCCCATGGACATCTCGTACACGCGCAGGGTGTCGGCGCCGTAGGAGTCGCAGATCTCGTCCGGGGAGACGGAGTTCTTGAGCGACTTGCCCATCTTCCCGTACTCCTGGAACACCTCGATCTCGGCGGCGTCGGCGCCGGCGGAGGTGTCGGTCCAGTAGAACTTCCCGTCGCGCTCGGTCACCTCGGCCGCCGGCACGTAGACGCCACGGGCGTCGGTGTAGGCGAAGGCCTGGATGTAGCCCTGGTTGTACAGGCGTCGGTAGGGCTCCTCGCTGGTGACGTGGCCAAGGTCAAACAGCACCTTGTGCCAGAAGCGGGAGTAGAGCAGGTGCAGCACGGCGTGCTCGACGCCGCCCACGTAGAGGTCGACGCCGCCCGGGTCGTCCGCGCCGTGGGTCTCGGGCCGGGGCCCGGTCCAGTAGCGCTCGTTCTCCAGTGCGCACAGCTGCTCGGAGTTGGTGGGGTCGATGTAGCGCAGCTGGTACCAGCTCGAGCCGGCCCAGTTGGGCATGACGTTGGCGTCGCGGGTGTAGGTCTGCAGGCCGTCCCCGAGGTCGAGCTCGACGGTCATCCAGTCGGTGGCCTTGGCCAGCGGCGGGGAGGGCACGGAGTCGGCGTCGTCGGGGTCGAACGAGACGGGCTTGTAGTCCTCGACCTCGGGCAGCTCGACGGGCAGCATCTCGTCGGGCAGGGCGTGGGGCACGCCGTCGGAGTCGTAGACCACCGGGAACGGCTCGCCCCAGTAGCGCTGGCGGGCGAACAGCCAGTCGCGCAGCTTGTACTGGATGGTGCCCTCGCCGGTGCCCTGGCCCTCGAGCCAGTCGATGGTGGCGGCCTTTGCCTCGTCCACGGCCAGCCCGTCGAGCACCAGCCCGCCGGAGTTGGTGGAGTTCACGGCGACGCCGTCGCCGGTGAAGGCCTCGGCCTGCACGTCGATCCGCGAGCCGTCCGCCGGCGCCACGACCTGCACGATGGGTAGTCCGAAGGCTCCTGCGAACTCGTGGTCGCGGGCGTCGTGGCCGGGCACGGCCATGATCGCGCCGGTGCCGTAGCCCATGAGCACGTAGTCGGCGACGAACACGGGGATCTGTTCGCCGTTGACCGGGTTGATGGCGTGGGCGCCGAGGAAGACGCCGGTCTTCTCCTTGTTCTCCTGGCGTTCCAGGTCGGTCTTCTGCGCTGCGCGCCGGCGGTACTCCACCACGGCCTCGGCGGGCGAGGAGTGGCCGCCGGTCCAGCGCTCGTCGAGCGCGCCCCCGGCGCCCGCACCGGTCGCACCGGTCGCACCGGTCGCACCGCCCGCGCCGGCCTCCGGCCAGAACGGGCCGGCCAGCTCGTCGACCAGCGGGTGCTCGGGCGACAGGACCATGTAGGTGGCGCCGAAGAGGGTATCGGGGCGGGTGGTGAACACCTCGATGGACTGGTCCGCCACGGCGAAGCGGACGCGGGCCCCCTGGGAGCGGCCGATCCAGTTGCGCTGCATGGATTTGACCTTGTCGGTCCAGTCGAGGCGGTCGAGATCGTCGACCAGCCGGTCGGCGTACGCGGTGATCCGCATCATCCACTGGCTCAGGTTCTTGCGGAAGACGGGGAAGTTGCCGCGCTCGGAGCGGCCCTCGGCGGTGACCTCCTCGTTGGCCAGGACGGTGCCCAGCCCGGGGCACCAGTTGACCGTGGAGTCGGAGAGGTACACCAGCCGGTGGGCGTCGAGGACCTTCTCCTGCTCGGCGCGTGAGAGCTCGGCCCAGTCGCGGCCGGCGTGCTCGCCCGGCAGGGGGCGGGCACCGGAGACGAACTGCTCGACCAGCTCGGAGATGGGCCGGGCGCGGCCGGTGCGGGTGGGGTGCTCGCCGCCGTCGATCGCGCGGGCGGGGGCCTCGGGGTCGTACCAGGAGCCGTGGATCTGCAGGAAGATCCACTGGGTCCACCGGTAGAAGTCGGTGTCGGTGGTGGCGAACACGCGGCGGCGGTCGTGGCCCAGGCCGAGGCGGCCAAGCTGGCGCTCCATGTTGGCGATGTTGGCCTCGGTGGTCACGCGCGGGTGCTGGCCGGTCTGGACGGCGTACTGCTCGGCGGGCAGGCCGAAGGCGTCGTAGCCCAGGGTGTGCAGGACGTTGGTGCCGAGCATGCGGTTGTAGCGGGCGAAGACGTCGGTGGCGATGTACCCGAGCGGGTGGCCGACGTGCAGGCCGGCGCCCGACGGGTAGGGGAACATGTCCTGGACGAAGAGCTTGTCCTCGGGCGGGGCGGCGCCGTCCGGGTCGGCGAGGGGGCCGACGGGGTTCGGGGCCTCGAACGTGCCGCGCTCGGCCCATTCGGCCTGCCAGCGCGACTCGATCTGCCCGGCCAACCCGGCTCCGTAGCGGTGGGCCGGTCCGGTGTCGGACTGCGGTCCGGTCTCGGACTGCACGCCGGTGGCGGTCTGGTCGCTGCTGCTCACGGTTGTCTGCTCTCCCTGGTATCGCCGGTGCCCACACGCAGGCGGTGTCCAGCCTAAACCCTGGGGCGGGTCGGGCCGCGTCAGCGTGTGGGCACCGCCCCGTCGGCCGAGGGCGGGGTTGATCAGCCCCTGGCGGCGCGACGCCCGGCGATGAGGGCGTCGAAGCTGTAGCGCCCGGTGCCGACCAGACCGAACACGGCGACGGCCAGGCCGATCACGGCGACGAGTTCCCAGCCACCGTCGGCGGCGTAGATGCCGGCGGCCTTGTGGACGTAGGCGTAGGCACCGACCATGACGACGACGACGAGGACGGCCACCGCCTGGGTGAGTGGTGGCGGTCGTGGTCGGCATGCGACTCCCTCAGTAGATGATGTGACACACATTCCTTGCGGGGCCCTATGTGTTGTGTCAACTAACCGGGTACGCTGGGTGCATGGCTGAACAGGTTCCGGGTCAGGACGTGCGATGGTTGGACGACGAGGAGAAGGCGCTGTGGCGTGACTACCTCGCCATCCAGGGGCGCCTGCACCTGGAGATCCAGCGCGACCTCAAGACCTCGTCGAGCCTCACGGAGCCCGAGTTCGAGGTGTTGGTCTACCTCAGCGAGGCCGACGGCCCGCTGCGGATGACCGCGCTCGCCGACGCGTTGCAGTGGGAACGCAGCCGCCTGTCCCACCAGGTCACCCGGATGGTCAAGCGCGGACTCGTGGAGCGCACCAGCTGCCCCGACGACGGTCGCGGGGCGTTCGTGTCCACCACCGACGAGGGCATGGCCGAGATCGAGAAGGCCGCGCCCGATCACGTCGCCACGGTGCGGCGGGAGTTCCTCGACCGCCTCAGCGCAGAGGACAAGCGCGAACTCGCCCGGCTGCTCGCCCTGGTCCGGGGTCCCGGCGGGGCTGAGTCGAATCGGAGATCCGACGTCGCGGGCGTACCCTCGGTGGCGTGAACGCAGTGCTCGTGGTGGTCATGGTGCTCCTCGTGGGGCTCGCCCTCGTGCTCGCGGGCACGGGTGTCGCGGCGCTCGTCGGCAGACTGCCCGGCAACGGCGTCCTGGGCGTACGCACCCCGGAGACCCGCCGCTCCCCCGAGGCCTGGGAGCTCGCCAACCGCGCCGCCGCACCCTCGTTCCTCGGCTCCGGTCTCGTCCTGCTGCTCGGTGCGCTCGCCCTGGGACTGATCGGCGGATGGGTCGGCGGCCTCGTCGTCGTCGTCTCCCTCGTCGCCTCCCTCGCCCTGCTCAGCGTCGCCGGCCTCGCCGGGGCACGCGCGGCG
>NZ_JAALDN010000465.1 GCF_014144855.1 Dietzia maris
TCGAGACCGTCCGCGAAGGGGAAGAACGCGTCCGACGCGGCGACCGACCCGGTGACCCGCTCCCCCGCGCGCTGCACGGCGAGCCGGGCGGAGTCGACGCGGTTGACCTGGCCCATGCCCACGCCCACGGTGGCCCCGGACTGCGCGAGCAGGATGGCGTTGGACTTGACCGCGCGGCACGCGCGCCACGCGAACAGCAGGTCGCGCAGGGTCTGCTCGTCGGCGTCGTCGCCGCACGCCTTGGTCCAGCCGGCGACCACGTCGCCGTCCGCGTCGAGCGAGTCACGTTGCTGGACCAGCACGCCGCCGGAGATCTGCTTGCGCTCGAACTCGCCCTCGGCGGGCGCCTGCGCCGAGAGGATGCGGATGTTCTTTTTCCGCTGCAGGATCTCCACGGCACCGTCCGCGTAGGACGGGGCGATGATCACCTCGGTGAAGATCTCGGCGACCTGCTCGGCCATCTCCACCGTGACCTCGCGGTTGGCTGCGATCACGCCACCGAACGCGCTGACGGGGTCGCACTCGTGCGCGGCGCGGTGGGCGGCCGCGATGTCGGCGTCGATCGCGATCCCGCACGGGTTGGCGTGCTTGATGATCGCCACGCACGGCTCGGCGTGATCGAAAGCGGAGCGCCACGCCGCGTCGCCGTCGACGTAGTTGTTGTAGCTCATCTCCTTGCCGTGCACCTGGGTGGCCTGGGCGAGGCCGGGCGCGGCGGCAGCGTCCGTGTAGAGGGCGGCGCTCTGGTGCGGGTTCTCGCCGTAGCGCAGGGTGGCGGCGAGGTCGAGGCTCTGCCCCTGCCAGACCGGGAACTCGCCGGAGCCGCCCGCTGCCCCGTCGCCCGCGCCGTCCGCGGTCTGTGCGGTCATCCACGTGGCCACGGCGACGTCGTAGGCCCCGGTGTGGCGGAACGCGGCGGCGGCCAGACTGCGGCGCTTCTCGAGGGTGAACCCACCGGCCGCGACGGCCTCGAGCGCCTCGCCGTATCCGGCGGGGTCGACGAGCACAGCCACCGACGGGTGGTTCTTCGCGGCCGCGCGGACCATCGACGGTCCGCCGATGTCGATCTGCTCGACGCAGGCGTCGTAATCGGCGCCGGAGGCGACGGTGTCGGTGAAGGGATAGAGGTTGACGACGACGAGCTCGAACGGCTGCACACCGAGGTCGGCGATCTGCTCGAGGTGCTCGGGCTTGCGGGTGTCGGCGAGGATGCCGGCGTGAACCCGCGGGTGCAGGGTCTTGACGCGGCCTTCGAGGCATTCCGGGAACCCGGTCAGCGCGTCGACGGGCGTCACGGCGACCCCGGCGTCGGCGATACGCTGCGCGGTCGAGCCGGTGGAGACGATCTCGACCCCGGCGTCGGCGAGCCCCCGGGCGAGCTCGGTGAGCCCGGTCTTGTCGTAGACGCTGATGAGTGCGCGGCGGACGGGCCTGCGGGAATCGGTCACGTTAGGTGCACCTTTCGACCTTCGATGTGGAGTCGGCCACGGGCGGCGGCCGCGAGGACGTCGACGAGCATCTCGCGCTCGACGACTTTGATGCGTTCATGGAGGGTGGCCTCGGTGTCGTCCGGGTGGACGTCGACGGCACGCTGGGCGATCACGGGTCCGGTGTCGACGCCGGCGTCGACCAGGTGGACGGTGCTGCCGGTGACGGTCACCCCGTAGGCGAGCGCGTCGCGCACCGCATGGGCGCCGGGGAACGACGGCAGCAACGCCGGGTGGGTGTTGAGCACGCGACCGTCGAACCGTCCGAGGAACGCGGCGCCGAGGATGCGCATGAAGCCCGCCGAGACCACCCAGTCGGGATCGAACCCGCTCACCACGTCGGCGAGGGCGCGGTCCCAGTCGGCGCGGTCGGCGTGGTCGCCGGGCCGGACGACGGCCGTCGGGAGGTCGGCGCGGCCGGC
>NZ_JAALDN010000466.1 GCF_014144855.1 Dietzia maris
GCTCGGCCGCCGGGAGTTCGGCGGCCCCCCGGGTGCCGGTCGGGCCGTCGGACCCGCAACCCGCGCGCGGCTCGGTGGAGGTCGTGCGCACGCTCGAGCACGACCCGTCCTTGTTCACCCAGGGGCTACAGGTGGTGGGCGACGAGATCTACGAGTCGACGGGGCGGGTCGGCAGTTCCGTGGTCCAGCGTCGACCGCTGGGGGGTGGCGAGCCCGCGGTGACCGTCGCCATGGCGGGGGACGAGTTCGGCGAGGGCCTGGCCGTCACCCCCGACACCCTGTGGACCCTCACCTGGCAGAAGGGCATCGCCCACAACCGCGACCCGCAGACCCTCGAGGTGCGCTCCGAGGTCCCGTACGAGGGCGAGGGCTGGGGCCTGTGCTCCGACGGCACGGCGCTGGTGATGAGCGACGGCTCCGACACCCTGACCTTCCGCGACCCGACGACCTTCGAGCCGACCGGACGCGTGTCGGTGACCTCGGGGGGCACGCCGGTCACCCGGCTCAACGAACTGGAATGTGCGGACGGCTCGGTCCTCGCGAACGTGTGGATGACCGACGAGATCGTGCGGATCGACCCCGCCACGGGGCAGGTCACCGCCATCTACGACGCCGGGCAGCTCCAGCAACCGCGGCCCGCCGACCCCGATGCCGTGCTCAACGGGATCGCGGCACTGCCGGACTCCGGGAACGTCCTGCTCACCGGCAAGCTGTGGCCGACCATGTACGAGGTGCGCCTCGTTGGGTGAGCGTACCGCCGGTCCCGCGCGCCGCGCCGCCTCCTCCGCCGGACGGGGCGTGCGCCGGGTCTTCCACGCCGACGGCGCGGACCGTTCGGGACTCGCTCCGCTCAGCTACGTCACGGTCGCCAACTTCGCCTGCGACGCGATTCTCGCCGTGGCCCTGGCCAACACCCTGTTCTTCTCCGCCGCGACCGCGGAGTCCCGCGCCAGCGTGGCGCTGTACCTCCTGGTCACGGTCGCGCCGTTCGCGCTGATCGCGCCGGTCATCGGCCCCGCCCTGGACCGCCTCCACCGGGGCCGACGTCTCACCGTCTCACTGACGTTCACCCTGCGTGCGGTGCTCGCGGTGATCCTCGCGCTGAACTTCGACTCCTGGCTCCTGTACCCCCTCGCGCTGGGCATGCTCGTGTTGTCCAAGACGTTCGGCGTCGTCAAGGCGTCCATCACCCCCCACGTGCTGCCCCCGACCCTGGACCTGGTCCGCACCAACTCCCGCCTGACCGTGCTGGGGCACGTCTGCGGCAGCCTCATCGCAGGGGCGACAGCCGGCGCCGTGGCATGGCTGTGGGACTCCGACGCCGCCCTGTGGTTGCTCGCAGCGGTCGCCCTCGTCGCGGCCTACGTCGCCGTGACCATCCCCGCGCACGCCGAGGCGTCCCGGGACGAGGAGTCCGCCACCCTGCGG
>NZ_JAALDN010000046.1 GCF_014144855.1 Dietzia maris
GGTCGGCGGGCATGCAGTTGCGACCGTCCAGCAGGACCCGGCCGCGCGCCACCCCGGTGACCGCGGCCGGGTCCAGCTCGACGAACTCGGGCCACTCGGTGGCCACCAGCACCACGTCGGCGCCCTCACAGGCGGCCAGCGCCGATTCGGCGTACGTCAGCGTGGGAAACAGGGCGCGGGCATTGTCCAGGGCCTGTGGGTCGTACACGACGGTGCTCGCGCCCTTGAGCGAGAGCATGCCCGCCACGTTCAGCGCCGGCGAGTCCCGCACGTCATCGGAGTTCGGCTTGAACGCCGCCCCCAGCACGGCGACGGTCTTGCCGATGACCGTCCCGCCGCACGCCTCGACGGCCAGGTCCACCATCCGCTCGCGTCGGCGCATGTTGATCGAGTCGACCTCCCGCAGGAACGTCATCGCCTCGTCCGCGCCCAGCTCACCGGCCCGGGCCATGAAGGCGCGAATGTCCTTGGGCAGACACCCACCACCGAAGCCCAGGCCGGCATTGAGGAAGCGCCGCCCGATCCGCTTGTCCATGCCGATCGCATCGGCCAACACCGTCACATCGGCGCCGGCGGCCTCACACACCTCCGACACCGCGTTGATGAAGCTGATCTTGGTCGCCAGGAACGCGTTCGCGCTGACCTTGACCAACTCTGCCGTAGCCAGGTCCGTCACGATCACCGGGCACGGATCCGACTCCAGGATCGGCGCGTACGCCTCGGACACCAACTCCCGCGCGAGCCCCAGTGCCGACTCACCGCCGGCCAGGCCGATCACGATCCGATCCGGCGTCAGGGTGTCCGCCACGGCGAAGCCCTCGCGGAGGAACTCCGGGTTCCACAGCACCTCGACCCGCACCCCGTCCGGGGCGCGGGAATCGGCGATCTGTTGCAACCGCGCGGCCGTGCCCACCGGCACCGTCGACTTGCCCACCACCGCCGCATCCGCGGACAGCAGGGGCGTCAGCCGCGCCACGACGTCCTCCACGTGCGAGGTGTCGGCAGCGAACTCACCCTTGCGCTGCGGGGTCCCGACCCCGATGAAGTGCAGGTCCGCGAACGCGGCCGCCTCGGCGTAGTCGGTGGTGAACCGCAACCGCCCCGACTCCACGTGCCGCAGCAGGATCTCCGGCAGCCCCGGCTCGTAGAACGGCACCTCGCCCCGGCGCAGCCGCTCGATCTTGGCCTCGTCGACGTCCACCCCCAGCACCTCGTGGCCCAGCTCGGCCATGCAGGCGGCGTGGGTGGCACCGAGGTACCCGGTCCCGAACACGGTCATACGCATGGCGCTGTTCTACCCCGTCGACGCGGCGCGGTGGGAACGGGCTGGTGAACGGAGGGCGAGCAGCGCGCGCCGGATGGCCGCCGCCGTCCGCCGGGTCACCGGAAGTTCAGGTACGCCTTGGAGGCGGTGGGGCCGCGCTGGCCCTGGTACTTCGAGCCCACGGAGGCATTGCCGTACGGGGTCTCGGCGGGACTGGAGAGCCGGAACAGGCACAGCTGGCCGATCTTCATCCCGGGCCACAGCGTGATGGGCAGGTTCGCCACGTTCGACAGCTCGAGGGTGATGTGGCCGTCGAACCCGGGGTCGATGAAGCCGGCGGTGGAGTGCGTGAGCAGCCCGAGTCGACCGAGCGACGACTTGCCCTCGAGCCGGCCGGCCAGGTCGTCGGGCAGGCGGAGTCGCTCGAGGGTGGCCCCCAGGACGAACTCGCCGGGGTGCAGGACGAACGGGTCCCCCTCGGCGGGCTCGACCAGTTCGGTGAGCTCGTCCTGCTGCTGCGCGGGGTCGATGTGGGTGTAGCGCGAGTTGTTGAAGACCCGGAACATCCGGTCGAGCCGGACGTCGATGCTCGACGGCTGGATCAGCGCGGGGTCGAGGGGGTCGATGCCCAGCCGCCCGTCGGCGAGCTCGGTACGGAGGTCACGGTCGGAGAGCAGCACGGTCCTGAGGGTACCGCGCGCCCCCGGCGAGCAACCGGAGCTGGGTCCCCAGCTCGGCGACGTCCGTGCAGGCCTCGGCGAACGGCAGCCGTTCGCGCCGCGCGCGGCCCTCGCGGTCCGTCAGCTCGAGGTCGACGCCGGCGCGGTCGATGCCGATCAGGAGGGGGCGCTCGGCGGGCAGGCACCGGCAGACACGCAGGGCCAGCCGCGGCACCACCTGGCAGCGCGGATCGTTGAGGTGGTCGAGCCAGTGCCCCTCGAGGTCGGTGAAGGGGTCGGGCCCGGAGGTGGCGAGGTCGTCGAGGGCGATGTCGGTGACGCCGGAGTCATCGGTGAGCAGGATCCGCTCCGTCCGGAGCCGGACGAGCGCCGACTCGGATCCGACCCCGAGCAGGGCCGAGTCGGGCAGGTCTCGCGCGATGCGGGTGGCGGCGTGGCGTTGGGCGCGCGCGTCGATCTGTTCGACCAGTCCGTCGACGACGACGAGGCGGCGACACCGGCCCCGGGCTGCCCCGCCGAGGATCTCGTCGAGCACCTCGAGACGGGCGTGCACTCCCCCGGACGGGATCGCCGCGGCGTCGGCCGTCGGGATGACGAGGCTGAGGTCGGCCGTTCCGGAAGTCCGGTGCGCGAGCGCGACCGCGGGAGTGGCGTTCACGCGGGAGCCGGCGGTGGGAGCGGGGAGACTCAGCGTGGCCCTCGCGCAGCGCCGCAGTGCCGAGCTCGCCCGTTCGGCCGGCTCGGGAACGGGTCCCACCAGTGATCGCATGCCTTCGCCCTCTCGTCATCGCGGTCCCGGCCTTTTCCGTTCCGGCGCCTCAGGGGTAGTGGCGCCGGAACGGAAAACACCGGAGCGGGGACGTGACTACCCGCAGCGAATAACTTAGGTAAGGCTTACCTGTAAAGACAAGGGCTTTCAGCGAATTCTTGTGAAGTGATTCACCGCGTCAGCGCGGAGAGTTGGGCGAGAACGTCGTCGGAATCGGCGCAGACCTGCGCGAACGGGAGTCTGACGAGGTCGCGGAACCCGCCACCGGTCGATCCGATGCGTAGGTCGACCCCGTACCGGTCGATCGCGACGATCCGCGGATCCGTGCCCGCGATCTGCCGCCCGGCACGCAACGCGAGACGGGAGGCGAGCCCGGTGTCGGCGGCGAGGCGGTGCAGCCAGACCTGCTCGTCGACGCCGATCGGGTCGACCGCCGCGGCGGCAAGGGACGCCCGGGGAACCACGTGGACGCCGTCCGCGGTGAGGTAGGTGATCTCCAGTGGCTGCAACTCGCTCAGGCGGAGCGACCCGCCCTCCGAGTTCGGGCCCGTCCCGCCCCCGTCGGCGGTGACCAACCTGCGCCGACGCGCCGGGGACGAGGCCGTCACGATCCCGGAGAGGGTGACAACTCCCCGGGCGACAGCGCAGTCGTCGTCGTCGCCCCCGGCAGCCCGCCCCCCACCACCGGCCCCTCCGCGTCCCGCACCACACGACGCGGGTCGGCCGTCGAGAGCGAACGACGGGCGCGGCTCGGAACCCCGGCACCGACCGGTACACACCGTGTCGACGATCTCGACGGTGGCGGTGGCCCCGGCGGCCGCGACCCGGTCGACGTCACCGGCCTCACGCGACATGCCCCCCACGTCGACCACCAGGACGATCACCCCGTCGTCCCGGACGCGCGCCGAGCGCAGCGGCCGCCTGAGCATGCCGGCCTCGATGGCCCCGGCCGCACCGCGGGCGAGCACCGTCCGTACCCGCTCGGCGATCGGCCGCTCCATGGCCTCGTGCACGTCCACCACGCACCTCCTGCAGGGCTGAGCCCGCGGACCGGCCATCCGGTCGCACAAATCGGACTGTCCTCCAGTTCAGCGCATGGCACGCCCCTTTCGTTCCCGAACCGACCCTCGAAACCACGTGAGACCTGCCACATCCCGGCGCCCTCCCGGCCCGGCGACCCCCCGGGAGCGCCTGGCGGATATGCACCGACCCCCGCTGACGTGGTGAAATAGGCGCATGGACGAGATCAGGGACGAGCCCTCGAGGTACTTCTGGCGCTGGACCCAGTGGTCGTGGGTGTGTGTCGGCGTCGCCGTACTCATCGTGCTGATGGGGATCACCGGCGGCGGATCGGTCACGCCGTGGATCATCGGCGCGATCGCGGTGGCGGTGATCGGGGGCGTGGCGTTCGGATTCGTCCCCCGCGCGTCGCTCAACCAGCCCAAGCGGCCGATGACCACGGGCGCGAAGCGCAAGTCCGCCCGGAAGTGACCCCACCGCGCCTGCGGCCACCGGGGCTCGTGCTAATCTGAAGCCGCCTCCAGCAGGCACTGCCGATGTAGTTCAATGGTAGAACTTCTGCTTCCCAAGCAGACAGCGCGGGTTCGATTCCCGTCATCGGCTCCCTCGCCCGAACCGGGCCATTCTGCGGGGCACCTCCACCAGCGAGGTGCCCCGCAGTTCGTTGTTCCGGCCCCGTCCGCACCGGCCGTCCGCACCGGCCGCCCGCTCCTGCCATCCCGCCCGGATGAGCACCCGACGCCCCCGGCGCCACCTCCCCCGCTTGTACATCGTGCACTAACGCAAACGTGAAGTTCGTCACATCTACCGATGTGCGGCCCGCCCGATCTCCGTAGTGTCCGAGATCACACAGGTCGCCGACGAGGAGTAGATGTGCAGCCCGGATACCTCCCCAGAACACTCGCGGAACGCTTCGGCGACGCCCCCAGCATCCGTGACGACGCGACCCGAATGTCCTTCCGCGAACTCGACCGGGCGGTGACCTCGGTGGCCGCGCAGTTCAGCGAACACGGCGTCACCAGCGGGGACGTGATCGCGGTGATGCTCCCCAACCGGAGCGAGCTGGTGATCTCCATCTTCGCGGCGTGGTACCTCGGCGCAGCGGCCACCCCGATCAACCCGAACTTCACGCACGACGAGGCCGATCACCAGATCAACGACGCCGACGCCGTGCTCGTCGTGAACTCCACCGCCGACTCCCCCTCCGGCGGGCGACCGGCGATTAGCGTCGATGACCTAAGGACGTCGGGGAACGGTGCGCAGCTCGACCCCGTCGACCTGGCGGACGACGACCTCGCCCTGGTGATCTACACCAGCGGATCCACCGGGCGTCCCAAGGGCGTCATGCTCACCCACGCCAACGCCACGGCGATGTCCCGGACCATGGCCGACACCATGCGGATGACCGCCGAGGACCACTGCCTGCTGGTCCTGCCGCTGTTCCACGTGAACGCGTTGATGGTCAGCCTCCTGGCTCCCCTCCAGGTCGGCGCGCAACTGACGATCATGGGCGGCTTCGACGCCCAGAAGTTCTACGACACCGTCGAGAACCTCCGGCCCACCTACTTCTCCGCCGTACCCACCATCTACGCACTGCTGCTCACCAGGGCGGAGGGCCGGCAACCGGACATGTCCTCGCTCCGGTTCGCCGTCTGCGGCGCTGCTCCGGCCACGCGGGAACTCCTCGCGGCGGCCGAGGAGTTCTTCGACGTGCCCATCCTGGAGGGCTACGGCCTGACCGAGGCCACCTGTGCCTCGGCGGTCAATCCGATCGACGGCCCGCGCAAGCCCGGGACCGTGGGGCCGGCACTGCCCGGCCAACGTATCCGGATCGTCGACGACCTCCTCCGCGACGTACCCACCGGACAGACCGGGGAGGTACTGATCACCGGGGCCGTCGTGATGGCGGGCTACCTCAACATGCCGGAGGCCACCGCTCAGACGATCGTCGACGGGTGGGTGCGCACCGGTGACGTGGGCCGGCTCGACGAGGACGGCTACCTCAGCATCGTCGACCGGCTCAAGGACATGATCATCCGCGGCGGGGAGAACCTGTACCCCAAGGAGATCGAGAACGCCATCGGCAGCCTGCCGGGTGCACTCGAGGTCGCCGTGGTCGGCCGCCGGGATGACGTGCTCGGTGAGGTCCCCGTGGCCTTCGTCGTCCCGTACCCGGACGTGGAACTGACACCCGACGCCGTGATCGCGCACTGCCGTGACCGCCTCACCCGGGTGAAGGTGCCGGTCGAGGTGACGATCACCGCGGCACTGCCCAAGAACCCGGTCGGCAAGATCGACAAACCGCGCCTGCGCACCTCGCTCGTCGCCTGACCCCTCAACCCTCGTTCCCTCAACCCTCGTTCCCTCAACCCGACCCGAGAAGGAGTCCCCCATGGGGTTTCTACAAGCCGATGTCCCGGACGTCGATCCGGCCAAGTTCGAGTCCATCCCCACGATGGAACGGATGAAACTGCTTGCTCACCACTGGGTGGAGTTCGGATTCGGTGCGCCGAAGATCATGCACTCCCTGTACCTCGTCAAGGGGCTGGTCTTCTTCCTCGGCGGCTGGCTCATCATCGGGCTCTCCACGCCCGGCCTCCCGCTGACCGACCTCGGCGCGTGGTGGGGCGAGGTGATCGTCTACCAGAAGGCGATGATCTGGGTGATCCTCTGGTCAGCCACCGGGTTCAACGAATCGTGGGGCCCGTTGGCGTTCAAGTTCAAGCCCAACACGGCAGGGTACCGCTACTGGATGCGAACCGGGACGCTGCGGCTCCCGCCCTGGCCGGACAAGATCCCCTTCACCAAGGGAGACGAGCGTAAGGCCATCGACGTCGCGCTGTACTTCGCGATGCTCGCCACCCTCGCGCTGGGCCTGGTCCTGCCCGGTCAGCAGACCGCCGCCGCCTACAGCGAGGCCGGACTCGTGCCGCTGTGGCCGTTCGTCACGTTCGTCGCGATCCAGCTGGTGATGGGTCTGCGGGACAGGGTCACGTTCCTGGCGTCGCGTCCCGAGCAGTACTCCGTCATCATGCTCGGTTTCGGTGTTCTCACCACCTTCGGCGCCGGCCACGTGGACATGATCATCGTCGCCAAGATCGCGATGTTCGCGGTCTGGTGGGGCGCGTTCATCTCCAAGCTCGGCGTCCACTTCACGCCCACCGTGCAGACGATGCTCACCAACGGCCCGCTGATCAAGTCCAAGGCGCTGCGCCGGTCGCTCTACCGCAACGCGCCCGAGGACCTCATGCCCACCAAGGTGGCGTTCTTCGCCGCGCACGCCATGGGCACGATCGTCGAGTTCGTCGTCCCGCTCGTCCTGCTCTTCACCACCAACTGGACGGTCGCGGTCCTGGCCGCCGCGTTCATGATGTGCTTCCACGTGTTCATCTACTCGATGTTCGCGCTGGCCATGCCGCAGGAATGGAACCTCTTCTACGTGTTCGCGACGCCGGTGGTCTTCCTCGGCTTCTTCGCCGGCGACGGGTACGCCCTGTGGGACGCCAGCAGCGTATGGGTCGTGGTGATCGCCGCGGTGCTCACCCTGACCGGCCCGATAGTCGGCAACTTCCGACCCGACAAGATCTCGTTCCTCATCGGAATGCGTCAGTACGCCGGCAACTGGGCCTCCTCCACGATGGCGTTCCGCAACAACGGGTGCGAGGCCAAGCTGGACAACCCGGCCTTCGTGACGTCCATGACGTCCCCGCACAACCAGCTGTCGGCACTGTTCGGCCCCGAGGGCGCCGAGATCTTCCTGCAGAAGACCACCGCGTTCCGGATGATGAACACCCAGGGCCGCGGCCACATGTCGATCATGCCGTCGGTCCTGGACAGCATGGAGAACTACCGGTTCCGCGAGGGCGAGGTGCTGTGCACCTTCTTCTCCGGGTGGCAGTTCGGAGACGGGCACCTGTTCGACGAGCGGACGATCTCGGCGGTGCAGAAGCGGTGCAACTTCGAGCCGGGCGAGTTCATCAGCGTCTGGACCGAGTCCCAGCCACTGCACAAGAAGACCATCGAGTACCGCGTGATCGACGCGGCGCTCGGGGTCCTCGAGCGTGGCCACTACGACGTCCGGGACGTGGTCACGGAGCAGCCATGGCTTCCGAACGGGCCCATCCCGTTCACCGTGACCTGGCGCCACCCGGAGTACCTGCCGGCCGATCAGCGGGCGTCCGCGAGCGTTCCCGCCTCCCCCGGCGCCGAGGGCCCGCTCACGGACACGTCCCCCGCGGGCGGTCGCGACGAGTCCACGGTCGGGATGAGCTGAGTTCATGCCCACAGCGATCATCGTCGGTAGCGGGCCCAACGGCCTGGCAGCCGCGTTGACACTGGCCGCCGATGGAGTCGATGTCACCGTTCTGGAGGCATCCGACTCCATCGGCGGCGGCACCAGGTCCGGCGAGATGACCTCGCCGGGCCTGCTGCACGACCAGTGTTCGGGATTCCACCCCCTCGCCGTCGACACCGCCTTCAGCCGCCGGTTCGACCTCGAGGCCCACGGCCTACGGTGGGCGCTCCCCGAGGTCCAGTACTCGCACCCGCTGGACGGTGGCAGGGGTGCGGCGGTCTGGAAGTCGGTGGACCACACGGCCTCCCGACTCGGCGACGACGGGGAGTCCTACCGACGGATGTTCGGAGCCCTCACCGCACGCTTCCCACAGATCGCCGAGGAGTTCCTCCAGCCCCTCCTGCACGTCCCGGACCATCCCCTCGTCCTCGCCCGCTTCGGGGCCTACGCCGCCATGCCTGCCAGCGTGTTGGCCCGCCGGTGGCACACCGACGAGGCGCGGGCCCTGTTCGGAGGCGTCGCCGCACACGCCTTCCGCCCGCTCGGCTCGGTAATGTCCTCGGCGATCGGCGTCGCCCTGGGTACGGCCGCACACCGGTTCGGCTGGCCGGTGGCCGTGGGGGGTTCGGCGACGATCGCCACCACGATGGCGTCGATGTTGACCTCGTACGGCGGCCGGATCGACACCGGGGTCACCGTCCGCGACCACCGCGAGCTGGGGAACCCGGACATCGTCATGCTCGACACCTCTCCTGCCGCCGCTGCCGGGATCCTCGCCGGCGTCATACCCCGCAGGGTCGACCGCGCCTTCCGCCGCTTCCGACACGGGCCCGCGGCGTTCCAGGTCGCCTTCGCGGTCGAGGGCGGCATCCCGTGGTCCCACGAGCCGTCCCGGTCGGCCGGCACGGTCCACGTGGGGGGCACCTTCGCGGAGATCGCCGCAGCCGAGCGGCAGGTCGTCCGAGGGGAGATGCCGCAGCGGCCCTTCGTCCTGGTCGGCCAGCAGTCCGTCGCCGACCCCGCCCGCGCGAGGAACGGGCTCCATCCCGTCGACGCCTACGCCCACGTACCCACGGGGTGGACGGGCGATGCCACCCAGACGATCATCGACCAGATCGAGCGATTCGCCCCCGGGTTCCGCGATCGCGTCCACGAGATCCACACGCGCTCGACCCGTGAACTCGAGGATCACAACGCCAACTACGTCGGCGGGGATATCGTGACGGGTGCCAACGACCCCCGCCAGTTGGTCTTCCGGCCGCGGGTCGCCCTCGACCCCTATTCGACCGGCGTGCCCGGCGTCTACATCTGCTCGGCGGCCGCCCCGCCCGGGGCGGGCGCCCACGGAATGGCTGGGTGGAACGCCGCGCGTTCCGCCCTGTCGTACCTGTCCGGACGGTGATCACGCAGGAAGGACACGGCGGGACCTGAGCCACCAGACGGACCCGACCCCGCCCGCACACATGCTCAGCACAACACCGCAGGATCCCGAGCGCCTCCGCGAACTGACCCGCCGCATAGGTCTGAGGCTCAGTTCGCGGACCGCGGCCATCTCCGACAGCATGACCGCGGCCATCGAGGACGCCATCGGCGAACTCACCGATGAGGACACACACTCGGCTCTGCACGCCAGCGTGACGAACAACGTCGAGGTCATCATCGACATGCTGTCGCACACCAAGGACGCACACGACCTCCCTCCCCTGCCCGACGCGGTGCACTACGCCGTCGCGCTCGCCCGCAGGGACGTCTCGAGCGCCGCACTGCGGCGGGCCTATCACGTCGGTTCCGACTGTCTCCTGGCCCATGCGTTCGACCAGGTGCAGGAGGTCGAGTGCGAGGACCACGAGAAGCTGCCGCTCTACCACCACCTCGCCGGATGGCTGTACCAGTACGTCGACGAGATCACCCGGACCGTCATCGCCGCACACGAGGAGGAGGTGCGCTCCTCCCACGACCGGGCGGCGCGGTCGATCAACTCGATCGTCAACCGGGTCCTCGACGGCGAGGGCATCGACCCCGCCGAGTTCGAGCGGGTGACGGGATACCGACTGAACCAGGTGCACGTCGGGTGCCGGGTGTGGATCGACGACTTCGGCGCGTTCACCGATCAGTCCCGATTGCTCGAGAGCGTCGTGGACAGTCTGGCCGGGCAACTCGGCGACCACCGCCCGCCGCTGATGATCGCCACCGGCCGCGCCACGGCCGAGGCCTGGTTCGGCATGGAGGGCCGTCGCCTCGCCGTCGACACGGGAGTCCTCGCGCCGATCGCCGCGGCGACCCCCGCGGCCCGGATATCCTTCGGCGCGCCCGGTGCCGGGGTCGAGGGGTTCCGCACCACCCGCACACAGGCAGCGCTCGTCGGCACGATCGCGCAGGTGTGCACCGGCGACGAGGCGCGTGTGGTCTCGTACGCGGACGACGGGATCCCCGTCATCGCCCGACTGGCCGAGGACCTCGCGTCCACCCGGCGATGGATCCGCGAAGTCCTCGGCGGCCTGGCGAGGGACACGGACGACGCGGCGAGACAGCGGGAGACCGTCCGGGTGTTCCTGGACTCGGCGGAGAACTACTCGGAGACGGCGTCCCGGCTGCTCCTGCACCGCAACACCGTGAGGTACCGGAATCAGATGCGGTCCGGAGTCGCGGCTCCGGGACTCGGGCGCTCAGTCGGCCTTACCGTTGTCCCCACCGCGGCGGCGCAGGAGCTGGAATCCGGGGATGCCGGCGACCGCCTCGAGGCACTGTTGCGCCACCTCGAGGATCTGGTGGACCTCGGGGGCAACGGTGTCCAGTGAGGCCAGGACCGGCATGACGTCGTTCTCGAGGGTGTCGCCCAGCGCCGGCAGGTGGTCGATGAACTGGATGACCGCCTTGACCTCGTCGGGGTCGACCGACTCGAGGACGTCGTCGGCGATCGGTTCGAGCAACCGGATCGTCTTGTCCGCCCACGCCAGGACCTCGGTCATCCGGGTCGCCACGACCCGGGCGGCCTCCACGTCCAGGTCGGCGTCCACGAGCAGTGCCTCGACGACCGGCTTGACCTGAGCGAAGGTGGAGTCCGCGAAGTCGACGAGGGGGACGACCCGTTCGATGAGCCCGCCGGCGTCGAGGACCAGATCGTCCGCGGTGTCCACCGTCGTCCGGACGCGAGCCACCACGCCCTCGGCGGACTCGACGGTGCTCCCCACCCGCACGACCACGCCCTCGGCGGAGTCGATCGTGCCGTCCACGCGCCGCACCACGCCTTCGGCGGAGTCGACGGTCGAGCCCACCCGGCCCACGATCCCCTCGGCGGCAGAGACCGTGTCGGCGACCTCGTCGACGACCCTGTTGGCCCTGGCCACCGTGGTGCGGACACCGTCGACCGTGTCGACGGCGGTGGCCACGATCCCGTCGATCTGCCGCACGGTGCGGCTGACCTCGTCGAGCAGGTCCTGGATCCGCACGACCACGTCCTCCACGTCCGCGAGTAGCACGAGGACGCGGGCGGGCAGCATGAGCAACTCCCTGGCCATTCTCAGCTCCCACTCCACGACACGGAACGCCGTTCCCACCACGGAGGAGGCGGAGGGAACGCGGAGCTGGATGTCTGCCATGCGCTGATTGTGCCTGAACCACCCACACCGGGCAGCCGGTCCGCCCACCATGGAGACAGCGACGGTTCCGACCGGTCGGGCCGCGATCTCGAAGGAGCGAGCGATGGACGCACGATGGGTCGCCGATTTCTCCGAGCTGAGGCTGGCGGACGCACCCGAGTACGGCGGGAAATCCGCCAATCTCGGGGAGATGACGGGCGCGGGGTTCCCCGTGCCGCCGGGATTCTCGGTCGGACAGTCGGCCTACCTCGCCGCGATGGAGACGGCCGGTGTCCGGTCGCGCCTCTACGACGGCCGGGTCCCTGCCGACGGGACGAGCGAGGCGGAGCTGATGTCCCTCGCGGCGGAGTTCGGCGGCACCGGGTGAGCTGTACATCGTGCAGACCCGCCCGATCACCACGCTGGCCGTCGACGCGGCGCACGCGGCCGATCCCGTCGGCGCGGGGGGCGAGGTGGAACCAATCGTCTCCGGACTCGGCGCGGGGCCCGGCACGGCGATCGGGACAGCGCGCGTCCTCACCGAACTGGCGGACGGGGTGAACCTGGCCGCCGGCGAGATCCTGGTGGCCACGATGACCGACCCCGACTGGCTGCCGATCCTCCAGCGCGCCGCCGCGATCGTCACCGACGAGGGGGGCGTGACCTGTCACGCCGCCATCGTCGGGCGCGAACTGGGGCGTCCCGTGATCGTGGGCACGCGATCGGCGACCGCCGACATCGCCGACGGGCAGACCATCACCGTCGACGGCACCGCCGGCGTCGTCTACCCGGGAGAGGTGCGCGCGGCCGAGGCGCCGCAGGCTCCCGCCGATGCCGGCGCGGC
>NZ_JAALDN010000467.1 GCF_014144855.1 Dietzia maris
AGCGGGGCAGCGCCCGGCGACCCGGCGGCGCCCGAGCGGTGGCACCGCGGCGCCGGCCTCGCACAATGGGGCCATGCGTGAACTTCAGAGGACGATCATCGACAGCCTCGGGGTCCGGCCCGACATCGACCCCGCCACCGAGGTGGAGCGACGGGTGCGGTTCCTCGTGGACTATCTCACCACCAGCGGCGCCAAGGGCTTCGTGCTGGGCATCTCCGGCGGGGTCGACTCCACCCTGGCCGGGCGCCTGGCCCAGATCGCGGTGGAGCGGGTGCGCGCGGACGGCGGCGACGCGGTGTTCGTGGGGATGCGCCTGCCCTACCGGGTGCAGCACGACGAGGCCGACGCCGTCGCCGCGGTGGAGTTCGTCGACGCCGACGAGACCGTGACCGTGAACGTCGCACCGGGGGTCGACGCCCTCAACGGGGCGATCCGGGAGGGCACGGGGGCCGAGCTCACCGACTTCACGAAGGGCAACGCCAAGGCGCGTCACCGCATGGTCGCCCAGTACGCGCTGGCCGGGGACCGCGGTCTACTGGTGATCGGCGCCGACCACGCCGCCGAGAACGTCACCGGGTTCTTCACGAAGTTCGGCGACGGCGCCGCGGACGTGTTGCCGCTGTCGGGGCTGAACAAGCGGCAGGGTCGCGCCCTGCTCCGCCAACTGGGCGCCCCAAAGCGACTGTGGGACAAGGTGCCCACCGCCGACCTGCTGGACGAGAACGAGGGCCAGACCGACGAGGACGAACTCGGCCTGCGCTACGACGACATCGATGACTACCTCGAGGGCCGCGACGTCCCCGAGCACGTGGCGCGGACGATCGAGACGGTGTGGCACCGCAACCGGCACAAGCGCACCACGCCGGTCGAGGTCTCGGACACGTGGTGGCGTCCGGGCGAGCAGACCGCCCTCGTGGTGATCGACATGCAGAACTCGTACTTCGAGTTCCCCGAACTGGCGAAGGTGCGCGACGAGCTGGTGCCGCGGGTCAACGAGCTCATCCGCACCGCCCACGACGCCGGACGACCCGTCGTGCTGGTGCGCACCGAGCACTCCCGCGACAAGTCCACGTGGACGCTCAACATGTGCGAGGACGACCAGGGCTTCGCGTTCCCCGGCACCGAGCAGGCGCAGTTCCTCGACGAGTTGGCCACGGGCGATCACGTGGAGGTGGTCAAGACCCGCGACAGCGCCTTCTTCGACACCGAGCTCAAGGCCCGGCTCGAGCAACTCGGCGTGGACCACCTGCTGCTGTGCGGGGTGTCGACGCACAGCTGCGTGTCGCAGACGGCGATCGACGGGTTCGCCGAGAACCTCCACGTCGCGGTCGCCCGCGGTGCCATCTCGTCGGATAACTCCGCCCTCTCGGAGGCGCTGCTGGACTTCTGCGCCGACCAGATGCGCCAGCCGATCATCGACCAGGAGGCCAGCCTCGAGCTCCTGCGAACCGGAGCCTGGCCCGACGGGGGCTGACCCGTCGGCCGCGGTCTAACCCACCGGCCGCGTGACGCGGCCGTCCGGGTAGCGGGCGAAACGGGTCTCGCCGCGCGGGTGGACGGGGTCGTTCTGCGGCAGGTCCCAGGTGCCGAACACGCCGGCGCGGTACTCCTGCATGGCGGTGACGATGTCCTCGCGGGTGTTGCCGACGAACGGACCCTGCTGTACGACCGGGGCGCCGATCGGCCGGGCCTGCAGAACGAGGAACGACGCGCCCTCGTCACCGGCGGTCACGGTGACCGTCTCCGGGGCGAGGACGGCGGCGTCGTACCCCAACTGCCTGTCGTCGACCGTCAGCGGCCCGCCGTAGTTGTAGAGCACCCGGTTCGCGGAGGGGTCGGCACCGGGTAGCTCCGTGCTCACGCCGGGGTCGAGCGTGACGATCCAGATGGCCAGGTGGTTCTCGGGTCGCGCCGCCCAGGAGTGTGGCGGCGGGTCGAGCGCCCGCACGCCGTCGATCTCCCCGGCGATCAGGCGGAACCTCGCGGCGGCGCCATCGGCTCCGCGGACGACGACCGGGGTCTTCTCGGACCAGAACATGTCGAAGTGCGGCTCGGCGGACTTGTCCTCGGGTGCGAGGTTGAGCCAGATCTGGAACAGCTCCATGGTGTTGGGCCGCTCGGTGTCCAGGAGCGGGAACATCTCCGAGTGCGAGATCCCGGAGCCGGCGGTGAGCCACTGGGTGTCACCGTGGCCGAAACGGGCCGCCGCACCGAGGGAGTCGGCGTGGTCGACCACGCCGTCGAGCACCACGGTCACGGTCTCGAACCCGCGGTGCGGGTGCTGGGGGAAGCCGGGGACGGTCTGGCCGTGGTACATCGACCATCCGTCCTTGCCCGAGAAGTCCTGCCCCAGGGACCGGCCTGCGAGGGAGGCGGCGGGACGCATGGTCTCGCCCTCGGCCGGAGGGAACTCGTCACGGTGGTGGACGGCGAACAGGAACGGGTCGAGACCCGGCCACTGGCCTCCGAGCGGGACGACCTGGCGGATGGCGGACATGGTTTCCTCCTGGGGTGCACGGGTGAGCTGACACGACTTTTTGCTGTCACATCAGTTAACCGCGTGGGGCGTCGCGGTGTTCCCGCTGCTCCCTGAACTCCAGGTAGGCACGCCGCCCCAGGAACACCGCCAGCAGCACCACGATCGCCGCGACGACGGCGTTGGACGCCCATCCCGCCACCGACTCGATCCGGTGCCACTGCTCACCCAGGAGATACCCGGCCACGACGAACAACGAGTTCCAGATCAGACTGCCGGCCGTGGTGAGCAGCACGAACAGCAGGAGGCTCATCCGCTCCACACCCGCCGGGATGGAGATGAGGCTGCGCACGACGGGCACCATCCGACCGAAGAAGACCGCGCCCCGCCCGTGGCGGGTGAACCAGCCCTCGGCCTTGTCGAAGTCTGCGACCTGGATCAGCGGGACCCGGTCGAACAGCGCGCTGACCCGCTCGGCACCGAGCCAGAAACCCAGACCGTAGGCGAGGATCGCCCCCAGCACGGACCCGAGGGTGGTCCAGAAGATCGCACCGGCGAGGGTGAACGTGCCCTGCGCCGCGCTGAACCCCGCCAGCGGCAGGATGACCTCGCTGGGAATGGGCGGGAAGACGTTCTCCAGACCCACGACGAGGGCCGCGCCGGGCCCGCCGAGCGCCTCCATGACGCCCACGGCCCAGCCGGCGATCCCGCCGAGATCACCCTCGGCCGAAAGGACCACAGGAGCGGCGACCTCGATCAGCCCCGCGCGACCACGCCGGTGACCGGGATCCGGCCGTCCACGGCCTGGCGGAAGTTGAGCACCGCGCGCTTGACGTGGTCACCGGTGGTCACGACGACGGCGCCGGTGGTGCCGCGCTCCCGGAAGATCCGGTCGGTGAACTGCGCGTTCTGCACCGTGGAGGCGGAGTTCCCCTCCTCGGTGATCCGGAACGGCGCGATCCCGGCGCCACGCAGCCAGTCACCCATCGCGCGCGCCTCGGTGCGCCCGTTCTGCGGCAGGCCGCCGGTGACGATGATGCGGGCGGTCGGGTACGCCTGCGCCAACCGGTATCCGGTCCGCAGTCGCTCCTCGAGCACGGGGCGGATGCCGCCGTCGGGGAACAACCCGGCGCCGAGGATGACGATGTCGGTGGTGAACGGGTTGACGGTGAGCACCGCGGGATCGTCCACGGTGGGGACCTCGAAGTCCCGACACACCGCCAGCAGCTCCTGGCCGACGTTCTGGCAGCCGAGCATCGTCAGGCCGCTGTACAGCGCGACGCCCGACGGCACCTCGGCCGAACCAGCGGAGGCGGTGCCCGCTCCGACGCCCAGCGCGAGAGCGGCGGCGGCCGCGACGGCGGCGAGACGCCTCTGAGTTCTACGCACGATAACGGTCCTCTCCCGAGCAGTGTCGTGACCCGTTGGTTATCGCATTGTGCGTGAAGGTCGTTACCCGAGGCACGGAGCGGTCACGCGCGACCCGCGTACCCTTTACGGCATGCCGGAAGGATACGACAGGGTCACGGCCGTGCGGTACCTCCACGATGCCGACCCACACCTGCGCGCGCACATCGACGCCGTCGGTCCGTGCACCCTCACCCCGACGCCGAACACGGGGCCGCACACCCTCTTCGACCGGTTGGCCTCGTCGATCCTGTCCCAGCAGCTCTCGGTGAAGGCCGCGGCGACGATCGCGGGCCGGCTGCGCGGGCGGGCGACGAGCGACGCCCAGCTCGACCCCGCGCTCGTGGCCGCACTGTCCGACGAGGAACTGCGGGCGTGCGGGATCTCGCGGCCGAAGGTGGCCGCCCTGCGGGACCTCGCCGACGCGGTGCGTGGGGGCCGGATCCCGACCCTGGGGGAACTGAGGGACTACGACGACGACGAGGTCATCAGCTCCCTGACGACGGTCCGCGGGATCGGCCGATGGACCGTGGAGATGCTGCTGATCTTCCTGTTGGACAGACCCGACGTGTTCCCCGTGGCCGATGTCGGGGTGCAGCGGGGATTCGAACGGGTGCTGGGTCTGGACGACAAGGCCTCCCCCGCGATGATGCTGGACCACTCGGCCGGCTGGGCACCGTACCGGTCGGTGGCGTCCTGGTACCTGTGGCGGGCGGTGGACCAGACGGGCGAGGCGGCCCCGGCGCCCACCTCCTCGTCCTAGGCTTCACGACCATGGCGAACCTCTACTGGGAGCGGGTGCGGACGGCGACGGCCCGCGCCGCGGCGGGCGCACGAGACGTCAACCGTCATCCCACGTCGGTCGAACTGCTGCGGCGGGCCCGGCGGGCCCTGCCCGGGGACGCCGGTTTCGGCGACCCGCTCTCGGCCGCCGG
>NZ_JAALDN010000468.1 GCF_014144855.1 Dietzia maris
TACGTCGAACCTAGTCCAGCACCACGACACGCAGAACCCCCGCGAGCGGGCCCGGCCGACTCAGCCCTTGACCAGGCCGCCGTCGACGATGAGGTTCTGCCCCGTCACCGCGCGCGCCCACGGGGAGGCGAAGAACAGCACCGCGTCAGCGAGCTCGGCAGGAGTGATCGCGCGCCGCAGCGGGGTCCCGGAGGCGATGAGGTCGAACACCTCGTCAGGCGTAGCGGCACTGGCGTCGGTGGTGCGCAGCAGGCCGCCCGAGACCATGTTGACCGTGATGCCGTCCGGCCCGAGGTCGGTGGCGAGGGTGCGGGTCAGCGACAGCGCGGCGGCCTTGGCGGCGGTGTAGTCGTGGTACGGCACCACCGGGTGCTGGAACAGGTTGGTGCCGATGGTCACGATCCGCCCGAACCCCGCCTCGCGCATCCCCGGCAGCGCGGCCTGGGTCGTGGCGAGGGTGGCCTTGACCGCGCCACGCAGCTGGGAGTCGAAATCCTCCCAGGTCAGGGTCTCCGGCCGCGGCCTGGCATCGCCGTTGAACTCGAAGTCGGCCAGCGCGTTGTTGACGACCGTGCTGATCGGTCGACCGAAGTGGGCGCGGGCCGCGTCGAAGAGGGCGCGCACCTCGTCGTCGTCGGTCACGTCCGCGCGTAGTGCGACGGCGCGGTCCTCGCCGAGCTCACGGACGAGGTCGGCGGCGGCGGCCTCGCTGCGTCGATAGTTGACGACGACGAGGGCGCCCTCGCGGGAGAAGGCGCGGATGATGTCCACGCCGAGTCCGCGGGCTCCGCCGGTGACCAGGACGACCTGCTCGTTGATACGCATGCCACTCGCTTCCCGGTGGTTCCTCACGGGGAGCGCGATGCCCACCTGCCCGCCGCACGATGACCGCACGAGAGGCGACGACGCCCGGGGCGACGCGCACGACATTCCTCCGCTGGAACTACCCAGTTCAGGTTCGACGGGTGTGTTCTCAGCCGCCCGGATGGGCGGCACCCCGTGTCGAGTGCGAGCCTAGGCCACCCGCGGCCGGCTGAACGCGAAGCCACACTGCCGATCTGTCCCGCGTGGCTGGACAACCGTCCTAGGATCGGCGAACGCCCCCGACGATCGGAGCCCCGTGACCGCCGCCCTGCCGACCTCGCTCGGCCGATTGCGCGCCCTGTTCTCGCAGGCCACGCCGCCGACCGATCTGCCCGCCCCGGGCGACTACCTCGTCACGTTCGTCGGCCCGGCACCGCTGAGGGTGGTGGCACCGCGCGCTATCGCCCTCGGCGGGATGCCGGGCTGGCAGGGCAAGCGTTTCGCCCCCGGGGGCGGCGCGATGAACCTGGTCGACGACGACGAGGGCCGCCCGCCACGGGAGACCCTGCCGATGCGGGTGACGCTGGAATCCTCGTGGTTCGACGGCGGTCAGGCGATCGTCTGCTCGTACGGCGCCTCGAGCCCGGTGCCGTGGCGCTGGGTGCGGGACGAGTTCCGGCCGCTCGACGACCGGCGCCTGATCGGCCTGACCTTCGCGGGCGGGCCCTGGTCGCGGTTCGCGGCGGCGCCGCTGCTGCTCACCCGGGCCTGAGCCCGGGGTGAGTGGCCGGGCGGGTCACCGGCCCGCCCACGGCGCCTACGCGAGGCGACGCAGACGCGGTTCGAGGTCGGATGTGAACAGGTCGAGGAAGCGTTTCTGGTCGTGGCCCGGGGCGTGGAAGACCAGATGGTTCAGGCCGGCGTCGACGTACTGTCGGACCTGCTCGACGGCCTCGTCGGGGTCCGAGGCGACGATCCACCGCTTGGCGACCTGCTCGATCGGCAACTCATCCGCGAGGCGCTCCATCTCCCGCGGCGAATCCACCGAATGCTTCTGCTCCGGTGTCAGGGACAGCGGGGCCCAGAAGCGGCAGTTCTCCAGGGCCTTGTCGGGGTCGGGGTCGTAAGAGATCTTGATCTCGATCATCCGGTCGATCTGCG
>NZ_JAALDN010000469.1 GCF_014144855.1 Dietzia maris
CCGGCCACCCGCGCGAGCTCCCGCCTACCGCCCCGGCAGGAAGCGCATGGCGTCGGTGGCGGGCGCGAGCAACTGCTGCCACCGCGTGCGGGGCAGGAACGACGGCCCGCCCATGTGCACGACGCGCTGAGTGGCGATCGTCTGCGCCTCGGTGTACTTGAGCAGTCCCTCGTCGCCGTGGCGTCGGCCCACACCGGAGGCGCCCATGCCGCCCATCGGGCCCGCGACGGAGCCCCAGCCCGCGACGTAGCCCTCGCCGACGTTGACGGTGCCGGTCCGCAGGCGCGCCGCGATCTGCTCGCCCTCGGAGTCGGACCCCGCGAACACCGACGAGTTGAGCCCGTACTCGGTGTCGTTGGCCTCGGCGATCGCCTCCTCGACCGAGTCGACCGGGTAGATCGACACGACCGGGCCGAAGGTCTCCTCGCCGTAGCAGGTCGCGCCGGAGGGCACGTCGGTGAGCAGGGTCGGCTCGTAGAACAGCGGGCCCAGGTCCGGCCGGGCGCGTCCGCCGGCCAGGACGCGCGCGCCCTTGGCCACCGCGTCGTCGACGTGTGCGGAGACGGTGTCCAGCTGGTCACGGGAGATGAGGCTGCCCATCTCGGCCTCGAAGTCGTAGCCGGGCCCCACGCTCATGGACTGCACACGCGCGGTGAGCTTCTCGATGAGCTGCGGCGCGACGGAGCGCTCCACGTAGACCCGCTCGACCGAGATGCACAGCTGACCCGAGTTGGAGAAGAACGCGCGCGTGGCGACCTCGGCCACCTCGTCGAGGTCGGCACCCTCGGTCACGATCATGGCGTTCTTCCCGCCGAGTTCGGCCGAGAACCCGATCAGGCGCTCGCCGCACTGGCGGCCCAGCGTGCGGCCGGTCGCGGTGGAGCCGGTGAACATGAGGTAGTCGACGTTCTCCACGATCGCGCCGCCGACGGTCCCGCCCGAACCGGGCACCACCTGGAACAGGTCGCGCGGCAGGCCCGCCCGGTAGAGCATGTCGGCGGCGGCGAGGGCACAGAACGGCGTGATGGAGGCGGGCTTGATCACCACGGCGTTGCCCGCGAGCAGGGCGGCGAGCGCGTCGGTGGCGGCGAGGTTGAGCGGGTAGTTCCACGGCGCGATCACGCCCACGACGCCCTTGGGCTGGCGGCGCACCACGGCCTTGGTCAGTCCCGGCAGCATGCCCTGGACGCGCTTGGGGGCGAGCAGCCCGGGCGCGGTCCGGGCGTAGTGACGCGCGGTGATGAGGCAGTCCAGCACCTCCTCCTGTGCGGAGGCGCGGCTCTTGCCTGTCTCTGCCTGCACGATGTCCATGAGTTCGCCGCGGTTGCGCATGATCTGCTTGGCGAAGCGGGTGATGACGGCGACCCGGTCGGCGACGTCTCGTTCGGCCCACGCGACCTGCGCGGCCCGGGCCCGCTCGACGGCGGCGGTGACATCGTCGGCGGTGCCGGCGGGGATCTCCGCGAGCGGGTCACCGGTGAAGACCTCGGTGATCATCGCCGACGGGCGGCTTGAGGGATCGGCCCGGAATTCGGGGATCGCGACGAGGTCGCGGAGACGGTCGTACACATGGGGCGCGGGTCGGCTCATGGCACCGAGGCTACCGGCGGGTAAGGAAGAGCGGTACC
>NZ_JAALDN010000470.1 GCF_014144855.1 Dietzia maris
CCTGCCACCGTTCTTCGCCCGCCGGTCGCGGAAACCCGGGCTTGACCCTGACATCGCGTCAGGCCCCACGCTCGTGGATGTGAGAGATGCTGGAGACATGACGACGAGAGACGGGCTCACCGTGGGAGCGGTCGCCGCGCTGGTCGGGGTGAGCGTCCGGACCCTGCACCACTGGGACCGGATCGGGTTGGCGCCGGCGAGCGGCAGGACGTGGTCGGACTACCGGGTGTATGACGACGACGACGTCGCCCGCCTCCACCGGATCCTGGTCTACCGCGAGCTGGGCTTCCCACTCGCGGAGATCGGGGACCTGCTCGATGACCCGGAGGCCGACGCCCTGGCTCACCTGACCCGCCAGCGGGAGCTGCTGGTCGGACGCATCTCGCACCTGCAGGAGATGGTCTCCGCAGTCGACCGCATGAAGGAGGCGATCGATATGAACGCACCACTGACCCCTCAGGACAGGGCCGAGATCTTCGGCACGGACTGGAAGGAGGAGTACCAGGAGGAGGCCGAGCACCGCTGGGGCGACACCCCGCAGTGGGCGCAGTCGCAGGAACGCACGGCGCGCATGTCCAGGGAGGACTGGAAGCAGGTCAAGGCCGAGGGCGACGCGCTCAACGTCGACCTCGCCGCCGCCAAGCGTGCCGGCATGGACCCGGGGGCGCCGGAGGCCGCGGAGCTGGCCGAGCGCCACCGCGCATCGATCGGGCGGTTCTACGACTGCACGCATGCGATGCAGGTCTGCCTGGCGCGGATGTACGTCGAGGACCCACGCTTCGCCGAGACGTACGACGTGCACGAGCCGGGCCTGACTCAGTGGCTGGTCGCCGCCGTCGAGGCCAACGCCCGGGCGCACGGCGTCGACCCGGACACCGCCACCTGGGAGTGAACTGCCCCGCATGAGCCGGTGGGCGATGTCGGACGGCGGACGTACCCTGGCCCGCATGAGCCGATGGACGACCGCCGACATCCCTGACCAGACCGGCCGGACCTTCGTGGTCACCGGGGCGAACTCCGGGCTGGGCCTGCAGTCCACCCGCGCGCTGACCGACGCGGGCGCCCGCGTGATCATGGCCTGCCGTGACACGGGCCGCGCCGAGACGGCCCGCGCGGGGCTCGCGCACCCGGACCGCGCCGAGGTCGTCGAACTCGACCTGGCCGACCTCGAGTCCGTGCACGCGGCGGGTGAGCTGCTCGCGGGCCGCTCGCCCGACGTGCTCATCAATAACGCGGGGCTGATGAACATCCCACGGTCGCGCACCGCGCAGGGCCACGAGATGCAGTTCGGCGTCAACGTCCTCGGCCACTTCGCGCTCACCGAGCACGTCGCGCCGGCGCTCACCGACCGGGTGGTGTGGCTGGGCTCGATGATGCACCGCTTCGGCACGGTGGACCCCGACGACCTGGACTGGACCCGTCGCCGCTACGCCCCGATGCCGGTGTACGCCGCCTCCAAGCTGGCCTGCGTCATGCTCGCCTACGAGCAGCAGCGTCGCCTCGAGGCCGCGGGGTCGTCGCTGAGGGCGGTGGCCGCGCACCCCGGTTATTCGGCGACCAATCTGCAGTACCGCAGCGGCAGCCGCGTGCAGGACCTGCTGATGAAGGGCGTGGAGAAGATCCCGTTCCTCGTGCAACCGGCCGAGCGTGGGGCCCTGCCGCAGCTCTACGCCGCGACCGTGGAGTCCGTCGCGGGCGGCGCGTACATCGGCCCCGACGGCCCCGGCGAGCTCACCGGGTACCCGACGACCGTGAACTCCACCAAGGCCTCGCACGACCGCGAGGTCGCCGCCGCACTGTGGGACCGCTGCCGGGAGATGAGTTCGCAGGGGTGAGTGGTCAGGGGTGAGTCCGCAGGGGTGACCGCCCGCGGGTAACCGCTGGCGGCGCGGCCTACCGCCCGGCCTTCCGAGTGGCCCCGCAACGATTTGCCCGGGCCCGCGTGGAGGGGACGACGACGAGCCCGGGCCCCTACGCGCGCCGGCGGGCGAAGGCCAGCAGCAACCCGCCCAGCAGAATCGTCCCGGCGGCGACGCCGACCAGCG
>NZ_JAALDN010000471.1 GCF_014144855.1 Dietzia maris
GCAGTGGCCACTTTA
Source organism: Dietzia maris (assembly GCF_014144855.1). Taxonomy (GTDB): domain Bacteria; phylum Actinomycetota; class Actinomycetes; order Mycobacteriales; family Mycobacteriaceae; genus Dietzia; species Dietzia kunjamensis. Next base: position 16 of record NZ_JAALDN010000471.1, read on the forward strand.
GCGGGAACACTCCAAGGAGTGCCACGCCTGCAATGGAGACATCTCCTGGTGTGAGGTCGTTCAAGATAGTTCATGTGTGGAAGTTGTCGGAAATATTTACGAGCATCCGCATCTTTTGGAGGCCGCCTCATGACCCTGCGAATCGAATTCTCAGACGAAGAGTCCATCCAGCTCTCCGCCCTCTACATCGACATCGCTGAAGGCGGTGAAGCCGGCGCACGGGCTGAGGCGGAGGTGGTGACGCTGCTGGCGGGGAAGTTGGGGGAAGCGATTTGAGCGACCTCGTCGTACTCCCATCGCCGGACCCGAAGCGCCAGCGCCTATATCGACATGGCGATCGCAAGTACAGCATCGTAAGACTGCCGGATATATACGGCTCTTACGCACCGCACGTCTGGGAGCTGGCAGAGCTGACAGCAGATGGTGAAGTCGATGTACTGGGGCGCTTCGAGACGGACTTTCAAGCTGTAGAGGCGATCAAGAGCCATAGAAGAACTAATCAACCGAAGGAGGTGATGTGAACGAGAAATTCCAACCAAACCAAGAACAACCGGAGCGTGACGAGAACGACGAGTGCCCACTATGTGGAGCGCACATAGCCAACCCCCACGATCCGAGCTGCCCGCGCTCACCGCAAGACTTCGAAGTCGAAGAGGTCTCCGACGATGCCACGCTCGAGGAGCGCATCAAGGACCACTTCCTACACCTGACAGATCGACAGCTCATCGCTCGCATGGAGCGCGCCAGTGATGAGACGAACCTGGACGACGAGACCTACGAGTTATGTCGCCGGATGGCTGAGCAGGGCAAGGACTGGCGATGGTCCGGGGGATTGTCGAACCCACACATCGAGATCATCGATCCAGGCGAGGGAGCCAAGTAGCGTGGCCGGCCGTCGCCGACCACCAGCGGAAGTGCCAGAGGCAGTTGCCAAGCTGACGCCCGCGGACCTGATGCACGAAGCCCTCACGCTCGAGCCAGGTGAACTCACAACGTACAACCGGGCATACCGGTACTCGATCCGGAACCAGATGCTCTTGCGAGCTCAAGGGGTCCGGGAACCGGTGGCATCTTTTGAGGGCTGGAAGGCCTTCTCAAGGCACGTGGTCAAGGGAGCCCGAGGCAAGTACATCTACCGCCCGATCACCGTGAAGTCCGAAGAGGTCGACCCGGAGACTGGGGAGCCGAAGCGCTTCACCAAGTTCAAGCCGGTACGAGGGGCCTTTGCCTACTCCGACACCGAAGGGGAACCGCTGCCGGAAGTCGAGCCCCGCGACTGGAGCCGCGAGCGAGCGCTTGGAGCGCTGGCGATCCACGAGGTCGCGTTCGATCAGATCGACGGAAACATGCAGGGCTATGCCTACGAGCGAAATCTGGCCGTCTCGCCGATAGCGCGGTATCCGCTGAAGACCACGGTGCACGAGATGGGCCACATTTGCATTGGTCATACCGTCCGTGAAGCACACGCCGAGTACTTGCAGCACCGCGGCGAAAAGGAGTTCCAGGCCGAGGCCACCGCGTACATCGTGCTCAACGAGCTCGACATGGCGGATCAGTTCGACCCGGCGGAGAGCCGCGCGTACATCAAGTCGTGGCTGCAGGACGAGGAGCCGACCCCGAAAGCGATCGGGCAGGTGTTCCAGGCGTCAGAAGAAATAATACGAGCCGGCAGGGAGCCGGAAGGAGGTGTAGATCAATGCCAGTAAGTGGTGACCAGATGAAGATGTTGGCTGAGGCTATAAACGAGGTCCAGAAGCGCGAAGGAGCGGATGCGGCCTACGTCTTTGGAATGCAGGCGCTCAACGATATGGAGCGTGATAACCGAAAATCTGTATCGGGAAGTTGGGTGGGATTACTTGTTTTGCTCGTAGGAATTGCCCTGTATTTAGAGATTGTGGGGGTGTGGTAGTGGCCGATCAAAAACAAGCGCGCACCGCACTGCGAACCGAAATAGGTATGCTGATAAGTCTTTACGAGAGCCACGTCTGTGTTACACACGACGATGATGACGACTGCTGCGGGTTCCAATCCGACTATGGAGAAGTATCGGCAAAAATTGAGACCCTGATCCATGCGGAACTTTCCACAGCCCTGGACCGCCTCACTGCCAAAATCCAGACCTACCGCGCCCGCAGCATCAACTCGTCGCAGGCATCGCTGCTCGACGCACTGGCTGACGACATCGCGGAGGAGCGGGAGAGGGTCCGAGGGGCCAAAGTCGCCACCGCGCAAGACCACGTAGACGCCGGACCTGGCTTCACGCACCATGATCATTCAGCTTGCTGTCCGTGTCCTTGTAGGAAGGGTGCCGCATGACCAAGATCCGCTGCACTAACTGCGAGAGCATCGGGCATCTCGAGCACTGGTGCGTCTATCCCAAGTCAGCGAGCAACGCGGCACCTCGCTTGCAGAGGGGTGACAGGCTTCAGCTTCAGAACTTCGGTCCGCTCGACCTGAGACTTTTCCTGGTCGATAGCGTTCGACCTGGTCGCGACGGCGTGAGTACAGAGATCTCGCTCAGCGAGGTCAAGCCGCTATGACCTCCCCCTACGACCCCAATCATCTCCGCCGGTGGTACCTCGAAAAGCAACTGCCCCAGGACCGCGCCAAGATCGACGCCGCTCACCACGCCGTCATCAACCGAGAGACCTCGCGAGCTTGCTACGTCCACTGGCTCTCCAAGACTGGCGAGATCCTGCACGAGTCCTGGGTGCCGAAGTCTGCGATCGAACTCAAAGCCCACGCCATGAAGCGCATCGCCGGCGAGAACGCACTCAAGACCGAGCTGCGCGAGTGGATGTGGGAGCGAGGAATCCCGTCAGACGGCACTGAGAGCATCCAGGAGCTCCAGAACGAAGTGCTCTGGAGTGTTCCCGCTAAAGTGGCCACTGCA
>NZ_JAALDN010000472.1 GCF_014144855.1 Dietzia maris
CCGTCACCCTCTGCGCAATTCTCACCTGGCTAAGCCAATTGGGAGACACGCCCTAGCCGCGCTCCGCCGGCTGCCCTCTTCACAAAAGGCGTCTGACGTGCATTAATAGTTGTATATGCAAGACACGCCCACTCAAGAAGAAAAGCACCCAGGTGGCCGACCACTCAAGTTCCAGACGGTCGAGGAGCTAGACCTAGCGATCCAGAACTATTTCGCGGAGCAGGACCCCCACACCACCAAGGTGCTCGTGGAGACTGGGCGCGACGCCAAGGGCAACATGCTCTTCGATACGCGCACGGTGCTGACGGAGCAGAAGCCCTACACGATGACAGGGCTCGCACGTGCGCTCGGAGTCGATCGCAGGACGCTCCTGAACTACAAGAACAAGGACGAGTATTTTCCCTCGATTCAAGGGGCGCTCAATCGTTGCGCTGAGTATGCGGAGACGCAGCTCTTCGGTCCGTACGCCAATGGCGCCAAGTTCGCGCTGATCAACAACTACAACGGCAAGTACCAGGACTGGTCCGACAAGCAGGTGGTAGCGGGCGATCCAGACGCGCCGCTCGGTAACCCGATGCAGGGGCTCAGCGCTGCACAGCTGCGTGCGCTAGCGGAGGCACAGACCGATGCAGGTGACACCTCAGATCAGGCTTGAGGCGCAGAAGGAGCTCGCTAGGCGCTTCTTCTACGATTACTGCAAGCTTAAGTACCCGAAGCACTACACGGCGGACCGCCCGTACCTTCAAGACGTCTGCGAGCGAGTTCAAGCCTTCGGTGAGCAGAACAAGAAGCGCTTCCTTGTCATCAACATGCCCCCGCGGCACTACAAGAGCTTCACTGCCGGCAACTTCGTCGAGTGGCGCTTCGGCGCGGACCCCAGCCGCAAGGTGATGACGGGCTCGTACAACGAGACGCTCTCGACCACCTTCGCCCGCAAGGTCCGCGACACGATTGACGAAGAGCCTTCGGCCGGCGTGCTCGTCTACCGCGACATCTTCCCAGCGACGAGAGTGAAGTACGGACAGGCCAGCGCGAGCAAGTGGGCGTTGGAAGGCAGCGGCCAGGACAACTACCTCGCCACGTCTCCGAGCGGCACGGCTACTGGCTTCGGCGCGAACGACATCGTCATCGACGACATCATCAAGAACGCGGAGGAGGCTTACAGCGATCTCGTGCTCGAGAAGCACTGGTCCTGGCTCACCAACACGATGCTCTCCCGAACTGAGGGGGACGACTGGAAGGTCTACCTCTTCATGACCCGCTGGGCGCAGGGGGACCTCGCCGGCCGGATCATCGATGCGTTCGGTGACGAAGTGGAAGTCATCACCTACAAGGCAGTGCAGGAAGACGGCTCGATGCTCTGCGACTCGGTCCTGACCCGCCGAGACTTCGACCTGAAGACCAAAGAGATGAACGTCGACATCGTGGAGGCGAACTATAACCAGAAACCGATCGACGTGAAGGGGCGGCTCTACAGCGAGTTCGTGGAGTACGAGGCGCTGCCGGCTGGGGAGCGTAAGCGCTGGAATTACACCGACACCGCGGACACCGGCGCGGACTTCCTTTGTTCTGTCAACTACGACGAGGTGGACGGCGACGTGTACGTGACCGACGTGGTGATGACTGACGCTGCGATGGAAGAGACCGAGCTGATGGTTGCAGACATGCTCGACAGCGACCAGGTGGACGAAGCGACGTTTGAGAGCAACAACGGTGGGCGGGGCTTCTCGCGCAACGTGGAGCGCCTGCTGAAGGAACGGGGCAATCGACGCTGTGTGGTGAAGGCCGTGGCGCAGACTGCCAACAAGGAGGCTCGCATACTCACCTCGAGCGCCTGGGTGAACAAGCATGTCTTCATGCCTCGGGGTTGGAAGCAGAAGTACCCAGAGTTCTACAAGCAGCTGATGGCCTACCAGAAGAAGGGGCGCAACAAACACGATGATGCCCCGGATGTCCTGGCGGCAATCTATGAGCGGGTAGCCAACCCAGACAAGAAGAAAGAATTCCGGGTCCGCAGCGCCTAGCAATTATTGCATTGTCGCAATTCAATATCCGGTATATGATTGCAATATATGGCACGAAGTAAAGCTCCACTCCGTTATAAATTAGCAGCCAGGCTACTTGGTCGCGGAAAAGCCTTCGTGCCGCACCTCAGCAACACGCTCGAGGCGTTCGATACCGGCGGCAAGGTCCGTGACTACAAGACCAAGCAGGATGCAATCTCGGCCAACCTCGGCTGGGCTTTCACTGCGAACGATGCCATCGCTAGGCCGACCGCCAGGATCAGGCTCAAGCTCTACAAGCGTGACGCGGCAGGGGACCGGACGGAGATCCTCACCCACCCAATCCTCGATCTGATGAACGCTCCCAACGGCGCGCACAAGGGGAAGCAGCTACGACGGCTTCACTTCACCTACATGAACTTCACAGGGGAGTCGTATCTCCTCATGCTCAAGGGCGCCAAGCCGTTCGAGCCGAAGAAGGGCCAGGTCCCTGACTCGCTCCACATTCTTCCAGCTCACCTTTGCGAGTTCGTACTGGGAGAGACCTACAGCCAGAGCATCGTGCGCTTCAACAACAAGGATTATCCGATCGGCTCGGTGATCCGTGACATCAACCCGAATCCGGCCAACCCGTACGTGGGCCAGTCGATCATCACCGCAGCCTCCGCGACCATCGACACCGATGAGCAGATGAAGGACTGGAACAGGCGCTTCTTCGCCAACAACGCCCGTCCTGGCCTGGTGTTCAGCACTAACGAAGAGATGAGCGACGAGGCGTACGCCCGCTGGAAGCAGCAGTTCGCAGACACTCACACCGGCACAGAGAACGCCTACAAGAACCTCCTGGTCGAAGGCGGCGACGTGAAGCCGTACATGGTCAACCAGCAGGACCTCGACTTCCTGGCCTCCCGCAAATTCACCCGCGACGAGATCTTCGCGATGTTTCAGACCTCACCGGCAGTAGTCGGACTCATCGAGAACGCCAACCGTTCGATCATGGACGGCGCTGTCTACACGCACATGGTCAACAACTGCGTGCCGCGCATCGAAGACTTCGTCGAACTGATGAACACCTCGTTCATCAAAGTCGCAGATCCAACGCTCGAGCTCGACTACGAGAACCCGGTCGGAGAAGACAAGGAAGCCAAGCTCAGCGAGGCTGAGAAGGGCGTCAACAAGTGGCTCACCATCAACGAGGTACGCGAGCAGTATGGCCTCGCGCCACTGCCAAGCGGCCTTGGTGACCAGATCTACGCAGCCGGCACACTCCGGCCACTCGATCAGCTTGCGGCAGCAGCGGTCCCGACAGAGACACAACCTCCCGCCGAGTCCCCGGCCCCTACCGAGGGTAAGAAGAGCCACCCAAAATCCACACCAAGTCGATCAACCCTGACGACAAGGTAGAGCAGTACCGACTCCGCGGCGAACGGCACGAGGAGACTGTCATGCGCTCGCTACGGGCGCAGTTTGAGACGCAGCGAGCTTCGGTGCTGAGCAAGCTCGAGACGGTCCCGATGCCGACCAAGGGCTATAAGCGCAAAGACTGGCTTGACGATGTTGTGGACTGGGACGAGTTCGACGCCGCAATGGCAAGGGTGCTCGCGCCGATCCTGCTGGGCGTGGTGGCGGAGTTCGGCAGGCTGTCCATGGAGCAGGTCAACCTCGACCCGTCCCTGTTCAACGCCTTCAACCAGTCGGTCCAGGAGTACTACAACACCCGCAGCACGAAGGTCGCCGCGGACATCAACGATGAGACCGAGAAGCAGCTGCGTGCCGCACTGTCCCAGGGCATCCAGGCAGGGGAGACGAGCTACGAGCTACGAGCTCGCATCGAGCAGGTCTTCGGGGCGGCGCTGACCTACCGAGCGGACCGCATCGCTCGAACTGAGGTCACGAGGGCTCAGGCGTTCGCTGACATCGAAGGATGGCGGCAGAGCGATGTCGTAGAGGCGAAGGAATGGCACACGGCGCAGGACGAGATGAGGTGTGTCTACTGTGCCGATCTGCACGGCCGGGTCGTTGCACTCACTGCGAACTACTTCGACAAGGGAACTTCACAGATCGTCGAGACGACGGGCAAGGACGGCAAGCCGAGGGTCATGACTCAGGTCCACGACTACGACGATGTGATCGGTCCGCCAGCTCATGCGAACTGTAGGTGTGTCTTGCTGCCGGTCCTGAAGGACATCTAGCGGTGGAGTACATCACCGACCCTCACAAGGCAGAAAAGAATGCCACACAGCTGATGCGCCAGTGGGGATTCGCAGACGCAGTGGCCGGCACTGGGGGCGCTGACGGTGGCGTGGACGTGAGGTCGAAGCGAGCGCTGGCTCAAGTGAAGTGGAAGGGCGGGGTCGTCGGCAGGCCCGATGTGCAGCGCCTCGTCGGGGCGCGGGGGACCGGGTCCGAGGCCTTGATTTTCTTCTCGGCCAGCGGCTACAGCGCTCAGGCGATCGAGTACGCGGACCAGGTGGGCGTGGCTCTCTTCACCTACGACCCGACGGGTACGCCGGAAGCGGTCAATCGCTCTGCCAAGCAGGTCATGGCTCAGCCAATGAGCGTCCTTCCCACGCTGCATGAGGATGTCCGCTTCTTCGGAGCGCTCTTGGCCGCACTAGTTCCCGCCCTGTTGCTATTGATTTATTTGAATAGGTGATAGATATTGTGAAATAGAGAAACTATATGAAAGACAAGCGAACTAAGTTATATACCACGAAGATCAAGTCGATCGACGAAGAGAACAAGTCGATCCGCTTCCGCATTAGCGACGACAGCATTGATCGCTACGGCGAGCGCGTGGACCAGAGCTGGAGCCTCAAGAACTTCCTGAAGAATCCAATCGGTCTCTGGAACCACAAGAGCTACGACGTCGAACCGGAAGATGTGCTCGGACAGTGGAGCGACATCACCACCGAAGTTGACGGCACCTACGGGACCCTCACCTTCGACACCGACATCAACCCGAAGGCGCTCACCGTCTTCCAGCAGTACGTCAAGGGAACGCTGCGCTGCGTAAGTGTTGGGTTTATCCCGCACACCCTCGAGTTCGAGGATGATGTCCCGGTCCTGAAGGACAACGAACTGCTCGAGGTGTCCTGCGTGCCGATTCCGGCGAACGCCAACGCAGTAGCGCTGGCGCTCAAAGAGGGATCGCTCAACCGCAAGGACGCGCAGTGGATGCTCCGCTCAATGCGTGAGGCGTCGATCAACTTAGAAGATCAACTGAAAAAGAAGGACGCCCCTGAGGGCGAGGAGACCAACGTGGAAGAGGTGAAAGAGCAACTCAAATCGATTACTGACCTGATGACAAGCCTGAGCGAGACGGTGACGACTCTCAATACGAGTGTCGAGTCGATTACTAGCGAGCTTGGCGAAGTGAAATCAACTGTCGCGGAATTGAAGCCAGTCGAGACGGCTCCTCCAGAGACTCAAGCTCCTGAACCAGCTAAGGGCGGCGAAGACGACCAGCCCGGTGCCGGTGAGGACGAGTTCGATGAAGACGCTGAACTTACTCCTGAAATTCAAGCGCAGATCGATGCGGACTTTGCTGCGGCAGAGGAAGCTCAAGACCAATAACAACAAACCTAATCACTCAAAGGGGGTGATAAGTGACAAAGACTATAAAAGAATACGTGGCTGAGAAGGCTGCGGCAGCTGCGAAAGCTAAATCGCAGGACCAAGTTCCTGGTGCTCCTGGCACAGCTCCAACTGTGACAGAGACTGAGGAAAGCAAAGATCGCGAGATCAACAAGAACTTCTTCACAGCGCTCGCTACGAAGAACTCAGTGCTGATGGGCGAGGCACAGAAAAGTATCCGTGATCAGTACAGGGCCAAAGCTCAGACGATCGGGACCGACGATGAAGGTGGCATCTTGGTGCCGATCACTGTCGACGCGAACATTCGACGCGAACTCGACTACATCTCGCCAATCCGACAGATCGCTCGTGTGATCAGCAACGCGCCTGCTCGCCTCCAGCTTCCAGCTGCGAACGGCGGTGACGCTTACTGGGTAGCCGAAGCTGCGACCATCCCAGAAACTGAAGTGAACTTCAGCGTGAAAGAGCTGGTCCCAGAGAAGCTTGCGAGCCGCATCAAGGGCATCACAATCGAGTTCCTCCAGGATGCAGCGATCAACCCTAGTGCTCAAGCCCTGCTCGAAAGCCAGCTCGCTCAGAAGGCGGCAATGGTGGAGAACGCAGCGTTTGTTAGCGGCGACGGTACGAACAAGCCATTTGGCTTCCGCTCTACAGCCGTTACCCCTGTGTCTCTTGACCAGGCCGGCTCTGCACTGACTTGGGCGGACCTACTCGCGTTGCAGTTCAAGCTACGCACGGCGGTTCGAAACCAGGGCGTGTACGTGATGGCGTCTGCTGCGCTCGCGAAGGTAGTCGGACTCAAGGACAGCCAAGGGCGACCTCTCTACATCAACAGCGTGTCTGAGGGCGCTCCTGCAACCCTGCTTGGTCGACCTCTCTACATCGTGGATGAGATCCCTGCGAACCTCGGCACAGGCACTGACGAGACGGAAGTCTGGTACGGCCTGTTCAGCGACTATGTGATCGGTGATCGCCTGGGCACAACCTTCGATCTCGGCACGAGCGGTGACGACTTCGACAAGGCGCAGTACACACTTCGCATGCTCAAGCGAGTCGGTGGTGTTCCAACAAGCAACAACTTCGCGGTACTCCGAAAGGTTAAATAGCCATGGCGCTCGTAGAGTTCGTGGCTGATGTGGAGTGTTCCCGCTAAAGTGGCCACTGCAA